>JABHAL010000001.1 GCA_018674305.1 Candidatus Falkowbacteria bacterium
CCACAATTTGTTCTTTCTTCGCAATATAATCGCGCATCACTTGAAGCGCTTCTTTATCACCAGCTTCAGCTTTTACTTTAAGTTCAGCAAAGCCTAAGCCACCTGAAAGCACTTCCAACTCAGACATTAATTTATCAAAATAACGTTGCTGAACTTCAGTGAAGTTAGCGTGCAAAGATCTCTCATTTAGTTGTACCATCTCTGGAATTTTCATAAAATCTAATTTAATTTACCCCCATCTCTTTCTTCCCCCTAAGGAGGAAGACGATCCTGACTCACTATAAATATTTTTTTTATTCACAACAATCAATTCATGCCATGTATTTCCTGATTACCAATTAATGATTACCTGCCTGCCAGTGAGGTATGCAGTCAAGCGCGATATGCGATACGCGATTCACGATATTATTCTTTTCTCTCGTATTTTCTTATAAACTCCTGAAATGGCAGTCTGAGGATACCTTGAGTTTCTTCCCCCTCAAAGGCGACACGTAACACTGGATCATTTTTCCGGCGATCCCTTGGTGTAAGAACATCAAACTCAATAATAACAACTTCTTGTCTTGGGTTATCTTGACTCTTATAAAGATCGCCCCATTTGACGCCATAATATTCATTTAAATCTAGTAATCCTACACTTCCCTCGGTTATATCTAGTGATGTGTCAACTGCGGCCACTTGATCACCATTAACTATTTCAGCGCCTGCTTTTGTCCTTATTACATAACTCTCTAATTCAGTTCCCTCACCTATAATTTCCTCAATAGTCACTGCTTTCCCAAAAGACTTCCTAATAATAAATTGGGACCTACTTAAACAGATTACCACATCACCGACTTTCAACGGCTTCTCCCTTAATTTGTACTCAAATTCCCTTGTTTCAATAAACTCAACAATCTCTTCTTTTTTGGTAATGTACTCTCGCATCATCTGAAGTGCTTCTTTACTTCCCGCCTCAGCTTCTACTTTCAATTCAGCAAAACCTAAACCACCTGAAATAACTTCCAACTCAGACATTAGTTTATCGAAATGTACCTGCTGACGTTCAGTGAAGTCAGCTTCGAGCGCTTTTTCATTAATTTGTTCAAATGATTTCATATTAGAATATTAAGTATTAAGTATTAAGTATTAAGTATTAAGTATTAAGTATTGTGTATTAGGTATTTATTATGTTGTTGTTCTGGGTTAATCATATTTATTTTTCACCAAAAATCTTCGTGTTCCCATTTTTATATGTAACAACTAGTTTACCATCATTCATAACTGAAAGCGTTGAAGCTCCGTCACCAACCTTGACACATTTACTTGTTTTAACAAGCTTATTCTCAATGATAAAAAAAATCTCTACTACCCCATCTTTAGACAAGGTCAAAACTTCACCAGTTGGAGCTACTAAAATGTCTATAAATTTGTTGGAAACGTCATAAACTATCCGATTAACCTCCTTACCAGTTTGCGCATCAAGCAATACCAACCCAAAATGTTCCTCTATGCCATTTATTTTTATATCATCCAAAAAACTCCAACTTACCATTGCTACAACATGCTCTTCATTAACACAAGCCAGTCTATCAACCATTTGAATTAATTCCTTAACATCAGAAGCTTTAATTCCATCATCCGAAATAGAACTATACCATTTCTTTTCTTTTGGATTACTTTTATCAACACAAACAACATCTCCCTGATGAAGCAAGTCACTAAAAACAACTTGACTGTCGTTTAAGCGACCTGCATCTGTAACATCTGCAATTTCTAAGCCCTCGGTTACAACTGATTCCTTACCAGAGAAATCAGCAATATTGAGCCTAGAAACCTCGTTCATCTTATTACCAAAAAGTACCAAGCAATCCTGACTTATACTAACACCTTTACGATGTCTCAACTGTTTCAGCGGATCATCCCAATCTTTACCCAACCAACGAGAGCTATAACTTTTCTTTGACCAGCTTGAATAGTATAATGTAAGATCGTCCATTATTGAAAAGTACTCTTGTGGCCCAATTGGAATTATATCTTTGACAAAAGTCATGTCTGTTTCTGTAATTTCATATAATTCATTATCCTCTGGTTGAATTACACTAAATGTAGTAAGCTCGCTTTCTGAATCATGAGTTACTACGAGCATTTCTGAACTTGGTATCTTAAAAGTCCGCGCATTAGAGCCGGCTGTTCCATAATCCTTCAATTCTTTAAAACCCTCCCAATTTATTTCCTTTTCCCCGAATATTTTTTTGGTCTCAATAAATATAACGATCTGCTCTTTTTTGGCGATATAATCACGCAAAACCTGAAGTGCTTCTTTACTTCCTGCCTCAGCTTTTGCTTTAATCTCAACAAAACCAAGTCCATCTGAAATCACTTCCAACTCAGACATTAGTCTATCAAAATGTGCCTGCTGAACTTCGGTGAAGTTAGCTTTGAGTGCGTTTTCTTGTAGTTGTTGTTCTGGGTTAATCATGTAATACGAATAAACTTAGATGCGAATGATGCTAATATGCGAATAAAACACTTTGTGCTAATTCGTAGCATTCGAATATTCGCGGCATTCGCATAAGAATATATTCGTATTATTTAACCTCAGGCGGTACCTCATAATAGTTTAATATAAATTTAGCAATTTTACCAAATAGTGGCGCGGCGGAATCAGATGAAAATTGGACAGCGGTTGGTTGCTCAAGTTTAACTACCATCGCAAAACGCGGATTATTATACGGCGCAAACCCTACAAAAGTGTGAATAGTCTTGTCGCTATAACCACCTTTTTCAAAGTCTGGCACTTGAGCAGTTCCAGTTTTACCAGCAACTAAATAACCTGGCACACCTGCTTTTGTAGCATGTCCATTCTTTACAACCGAAACTAGCATGCCACCAAGTAACTTTGCTGTTTGTGGAGAAATTACCTGACTAACAACTTGCGGAGTTGTTTTCTGAACAACCTCACCTTGTTGATTTACTATCTGTTCAACAATATACGGTTTAACAAGCTTACCATCATTAGCAATTGCAGCAAAAGCGTGTACTAACTGCATCGGAGTAACTGTAATTCCTTGACCAAACGAAGCAGTGGCTAAATAAATATCATTTTTACTATCCAGAGATTTTAGATTACCACTATGCTCCTGACATAAATCAATATCAGTTTGCTTACCAAAACCAAACTCCTGCACATAATATTTAAATTGTTCCAAACCAACTTTTCGAGCCGCAAAAACTGCACCCGTGTTTAATGATTTTTCCAAAACCTGCGTCATTGTTTGCCAACCGTTAGCCTTTAAATCTGAATTTTTAATTACATGCCCGGAAATATGCAACTCGCCATTGTCCTGATAACCCGTAAAAGGATCTACCTGCCCAGAGTTTAGAGCTGCGGCCATGGTTATTGGTTTAAACACAGACCCCGGCTCATAACTTTCTGATAAAATTGGATTATTAAAAACATTAATATCTTCAACCTTGTTGTATTCATTAGGATCAAAATCAGGATTATTACACATTGCCATTACTTCACCTGTTTGTGGGTCCATAACAACTACACTACCACCAATCGCATCATATTGTTCAACTGCCTTATTAAGCTGGTCGCAAACATAATATTGCACTGATTTATCAATTGTTAAGATTAAATCACTTCCATTGTCTGCTTTTCGAAAATCCTTGCCAGCCACAGCAATCCATCGCCCAAAAGTATCCAATTCACTTCGTAGAAATCCAGACTCGCCAGCTAATTGACTATTATAACAACCCTCAATTCCGTAATAACCTTTTAGCATATTATCTTCGGCTTGCTTCCCGACAAAACCCAGCAAGCTGGAACTAATATTTTTTTCCGGATAGAACCTAGTCATTTCTGCAGTCCAATGAAATCCCTCTAACCCGTAGGCTTCTAATGCATTAATTTCCTGCTCAGAAACCAAATGTTTTAGAGGTTCGTAAGGATCATCTTTTTTATTTAATTTCATTTTCCAATTTTCAACTAATTGCTTGTTTAATTCTTCAAGCTCTGCTTTATCCAAGGCAACTGAATCTGCTGTTGTATTTAATTTTCCAGAATCATCCTCTGGATTATCTTCATCTTCAATCGTTGAATCATTTGATTCAGAGTCAAGAGACGTTTCTTGAAACGTCTCTATTTCAATATTGAAAGTTTCTTTTAATACCTGCAACGCAGCCTCAGGATCCTGTATATCTTTTGGAATAGCATATAATAAATACATGGTTTTGTTTGTGGCAACTGGATAAAAACTTTGGTCATCGCGCACCACTTCGCCCTGTTTATCTTTTACTAAAATACTACCACGTGATGGATATAAATGTTTAAAAATCTCATGTTGACCAGACGCTAAAGCAATATAATATTTATGATCAATAATTTGTAATTTGAACAAACGAAAAACTATTATTAAACTAAACACTACAAAGAAAACCATCAAAACGCCAATTCTAAAATCCCGTTTATTACGGTTCTGTTCAACATAACTACCTGAGTATATTCTAACCTTTTTCTTTTTCTTTTCTAAAATAGCCATAAAATCAAAAATAAACAGACTCCTGATCTGCAACTCTATTATAGCAAAAATTATTCAATAAAAAAACACCCGTAAAAAATTGGACTGGGGTGTTTTTTTATCTTAATATATTGATTTACTCGCCTGATTCTTTCTTCATTTTACCTGTAAATCCTTCAAAAGCTCTTAAAATTTCAATTGGCAAAGCAAAGACTACTGTATTTGACTGATCTGAACTTAAGTCATTGAGTGATTGCAAAGTCCTCAAATGAAGAGCTCCCGTTGAACCAGCTAACATTTTTGCAGCCTGAGCCATATTTGCTGACGCCTGAACTTCACCTTCGGCCTTGATAATAACTGCTCTTTTTTCTCTTTCCGCTTCAGCTTGCTTGGCAATGGTTCGTTCCATGTTTTCTGGTAAAGACACATCCTTTAGTTCCACATTTTCAACTTTTACTCCCCATGGATCGGTAGCTTTATCAACAATAACTTTAATTTTCTCAGAAATCTTATCGCGCTGACTCAATAATTCATCCAACTCAACCTCACCAACAATATTTCTCATCGTTGTTTGAGCTAATTGAGAAACAGCATAATAGAAATTTTCCACTTCCAAAATTGCCTTACCGGCATCTGTTATTTTGTAATAAATAACGGCATTAACACCAACTGAGATGTTATCCTTGGTAATTGCTTTTTGATCAGGAACGTCAACGGCTTTTGTTCGCATATCCACTTTGGTCATCTGTTGAAAGACTGGCAACACAATTCTCCAGCCAGCATTTTTTACTCCTGTAAATCGTCCCATAGTAAACATCACACCTCTTTGGAATGCATTGATCTGCCGCAAACTAATCACAATAAGAAAAATGATAACTCCAATAATATAATACATATGAATGGCAAAACTCGAATTTTAAAATTTGAGTTTTTATTATTAATTATTTATTTCTTCAAGTTGTTTTTTTAAATCTTCTAGCTGTTTTTCCAATTCAGCAGGATCAACACCTTCAATTTGCTTGAGTTGCTCTTCGAAATCAAGTGTAGCACCATCTTCACTGTCCAATCCCATCAAATCCAAATCCATACCGGGCATAAATACTTCTGCCATGTTGAAATCACGGACATTAGCAGGTTCCTTGATTTCAAATTCCTGATCATAATCTGAAAAACTTAATGAGATATCATATTTCATGGAACCACGCTCTTCAGTTTCGGTCAACCACCCTAGCTCTGCTTTGTATATTAGATAATCATCCACACCAATCCATAGATTACCAGTTACACTAGATAGAGCCTGAACTGATTCATCTAAATCAGTTTTTTCCTGAGCTGTTAAATTACGATCCTCCATGATCTCTGTAGCTTTTTGTAAAAACATTTTTAGATCCTTTTGATTCAAATTAGTTTGAAAGTTATATACTTCCTTGCCATCAAGATCCTTGATACCATTATTGGTAACAACATCAAAAAAATCTGTATTCTTGATCAATTTACGCAATTCTTTATTTTTCTTTTCATCAATCTTTTTTTGTTTACTTGATAAATCTTGTCCAAAACCAAGAGAACTAAAATCAAACTTGTACCAATTCCCTTTCAACTTAGATAAATCAGCAATTTGCAAATTAGGTACCTCTGACAATGAAAAGTATAAAGTTTCCGATAAGTAACGGATTACTCCACTGAAAGATAGTTCTGATTCATCCAACCGATATTTAATATCGCCCGCCAAATCATAAGCCAAGTCCTTGCGCACATCAATCGGCCCATTAAGTTTAACTATCAACGCGCCCGGCACTAATGCCGCATTTGTAGACCCAAGATTTTCCAACTGTGGAAACTGGCCATGTACTCCGATACTGATTTCAGTATTATATGATTGCACACCAGACATCGCCAAAACCATTTTTTTCAAAACCTTTTCTGGACTTGGAGTACAAGCAGTTACACTAACCAAGACGACCACACACATTAAAATCATCCCTCCTATTTTCATTGTTCGCTGCATATAAACAAGTTTCGAATATTACGCGAATATTACACTAATATTACACGAATATTGTATTCACATTAATTAAACATTCTCTTAAGAATCTCTAGAAGAATAAGTTGTTTTAATCCATTTATTTAACTGGTAATGGACTTGTTGTGCTCTCTCCACAAATAATTTATACTTTTCCTGAGTAATTTTTTCTCTCTTATACATTAGATCACACCAATGTTTTGACTCCATTAATGATGCCCTTGCATTATAATAAAATTTAATTCGATCAAGATAGTGAAAACGACCATAACCTTCAACAATATTTGCAGCGTTAGAATCAACTGAGCGAATAAATTGATCGCCAAGTATTTTTCTGTCTTGCCAACTTAAAAACTCATACAGCTGCCAACCCAAATCGCACAACTCTAGGGATATTTTATAAACAAAAACATCTTCAATTGGAATATACTTACTTTCCATTTTGTTATAATATTTGTTTAATATTTGCGCAATATCTGTTCAATATCTGTTCAAATTTAAAATTCTAATGAAGCTTCTTGCCAAGCGTCTTGTGAACCATTCCATTTGAAAATTTCTAAATTGTTTACAAACTCAGTGGCTGAATAATCATATTTCACGGACATATCACTACCAGATCGACTAGAATAAAAAGTTTTTTTATCCAATACTTTAGGAGTAGTTGTCCGTATTAATTTAATTCTTCCCATAGGTGAATCAAAGACCACGGTTTCGATAATGCCACTCTCAATTTCAGGATGATCCTCAGTCAATTCTTCCTCCAACTGAAAATTTTCCTTAATTTTGAGCATCGCATCTTCCCATTTTTCATCATTCATATTATTAATAGTAAAACAAGCTAAACAAGTAAAACTAGCAAGACAAGTTATGTTAACTTGTTTTACTTGCTTTCCCTGAACTTAACGAGCTTTGCGAGTTATAGTTTAGGGTCTCGCCCGCCTGCCAGAAAGCAGGCTAGTCTAGCTAGTCTTGCTCGTTCTAGTATATCAAAACAGTAGATTTTAGCAAATAATTTCCAACTAAACAAAAAACGTGACTAAAGTAGTCACGTGTAATTTTAGACAACTCACAGTTGAGTGTTGTCATTTACTTTTCTTTCCTTTGCCCTTTCTTTCCCTGGCAGCTTGTTTCCTTTTTTCGAACTCATACAATCGATGAGCTTCTTTGAGATATATTCCTCGATAATACCGGAGCATGCTCTTGGTAGTTTCAAGTGTCAACCCATATCTTTTAGCTACCTGGTCACGAACATTCGCGTTACTAGATCTATCCTTCTCAGGAACTTTGGTGTTAATATAAAGATGAAGTCGGCCTGCTGTCGGCCATAATCTCTTCCACTTGGGATCCTTTTGGCTCAAACTGTGAATAATTTCGGCCATTCGCTGACATTCAGCTTTTTGATCATGATTTTTTTGTCCGGACTTCAACCACTCACTAACGTTTCGCCTGAACACAATCAACAAAATTAGCAGAACAAGAACAACTGCCAAAAACATATAAGTGGGAGTCAACATTTAAGACCTCCAATCTTTAAATGAACTAATTGTATATTCCATATTAACTCTTTTGTAGTGCTCTGTCAAGGCTAACTTAAAAACCCTCCTTTCTAAATTCTGAACACAGTTCAGGGCAACAGAAAGGAGGGTTTTTATATTTCTATACTTTTATAATTCCGAACGAATCTTTTCCATCAAGCTTAAATAAAACTCAAGGTTATTTAACGTTGCCAACCTCTGCGCTAATGGCTCATCAGTATTAAACATATGCCGTAAATATGCCTTGGAATAATTTCTTAACTCTGCAAACTGAGACTCAGCGTTGATTGGACTTTGATCGAACTTAAATTTCTCGTTCTTTATATTTATTGTTGAATAAAACTCTTTTCCTGCCTCTAAAATATTATCTACTTGATTCTTATCACTTGAAGATTGAAACTTGTATAAACGTCCATGTCGCGCTTCCCGAGTTGGAATCACGCAATCAAACATATCAATTCCACGCTTGACTGCCTCCACAATCTGATGTGGATAGCCAACTCCCATTAAGTAACGTGGTTTGTCCTCAGGCAGGTGTGGGCAGGTCATTTCTAGAGCTGAATACATTTCTTGCTCAGACTCTCCTACTGCCAATCCACCAACTGCATAACCATCAAACCCAATTTTAATCAAATCCTTTGCACTCTTTTCTCGCAAATCAGGTTCCAAGCCACCCTGAACTATCCCGAATAATAGAGGTTGCTTGGTTAATTGGTTAATTAGGTGATTATTTAAAAAAGCTTTACACCGCTTAGCCCAAGCTGTAGTTAATTCAACTGATCTTTCCAAGTAATCACGCTCAGCTGGCAATTTCACACATTCATCTAGTACCATCATAATATCTGAACCAATGTTAATTTGGATTTTGATTGATTCTTCAGGTGTCATGAAAAACTTTTTACCATCTAGATGTGAATTGAATTCAACTCCATCTGGGGTGATCTTACTAATCTTGGACAAAGAAAAAACCTGAAAACCACCAGAATCTGTCAAGATCGGTTTTCCCCAATTCATAAATTTATGTAAACCACCCAGCTTCTTGATTTCCTCTGACCCAGGTCGGAGCATTAGATGATAAGTATTACCCAGAATAACATCTGGACCTAGCTTCTCAACCTCCTGATAACTCAAAGTTTTAATCGCACCCTTGGTAGCAATCGGCATAAAACAAGGGGTTTGGATTTTACCCTTGCGTGTAGTTAACTCACCTCGGCGAGCCTTACCTTTAGTTGTTTTTAGATTAAACATATTGTTCTAAACGATTATACTACAAAATTAAACCTTTTTCAAGACTAAAAAAGCTCCGCATAAGATGCAGAGCTTTATTTTTCACTTGCTAAATAACTGGAATCACCAGTTGCTTCAGTTCAGTTACAACATAGGCTCTGAGCTTCTCACCATGATCAAGCATTCGAATAACCATTTCTTCTTCAAGAACAAACGGGTACCAATAACTGACCAAATTGTGATGAAGGGTTGCTTTTCCAGGAACTCCTACTAAACCTTTGAATTCGTATTTCCTCAAACCGATTTTCTCTGCTGCCTGTTCCACAGACTCAGCATCCACATAACCCATCTTTTGCCTGGCATCATGACAAAAAATCGGCGTTGAGTTAGGTTTGTCCGGAATAACTTCAAAAAATTCCACAAGAAAAACTTCATTCGCCATCAGATTTCTCCTCGAGTTCAACAAAAAGAATTTTTTCTGATCAGTTCAACTGACCAGCATCTTCCAATTTCTCAACCTGTCGCAAGCGAAAGCCTTTGACAATTTCACCATTACTGAGTTTTCTCAAAACTTCACCTAGGTCATCTTCCTTGTACCAATAGGATTCAAACTGACCACGGAACCAAACTGCTTTAACTTCAGAAAAATCTAATTTCCCTAGACCGAAGAGAACTGCTGCTTGGTTGGGATCTGTGCAACCCTCAAAATCAACTACACCAAGAACATTTTCGTTCTCATCAAAAATAGGTTGTTGTGGATTGCTATCCGGGTGAATATTAAACTCACCAATCAAATATTCCATTATTCTCCTGTAAATCAGTCCTCTTCAGGGCCATCAACTTCAGTGATTTTGTATCCGTAAATAGCTGAGCCATCCTTCATTGTCACATCACAACCTAGTGTGATTACCAATTTCCCATCCACTTCTTCGACTTTAGTTCCTTCAGGCAAATAGAGCGGCTCATCAGTTAGAGGGTCAGAAATCAAAGACTCTTTTCCTAACCCATGCTTTTTGAAAATCGCATCAACTTTTTCAGCACCAATTGCACCGAAAGATGTAGAAAAAGTCCGTTCCTCAATTTTTCCGTCTTTCAGAATATACTTCTGCCTGGTAACCAAAAACCATTTTTCAGACATAATTACCTCCCATTAAATTAAAGAACAATTCAATAATTAATCCTACCTTAATTCCAACAGTTTGTCAATACAAAAAAAGACCCCGCAATTTACGGGGTCAAAGCATTTCGTAAGATCGAATTACTCGCTATACTGCTTTTTTTTATTTTCTTCGAGAGCTGCATCAATCAAGAGCCTATCTTCCGGATACTTTCCCAAAAGCATTTCACGAAGAGTCGGGCCAGCCTCGTCAGATCCATCTTTGATCTTTGTATCTCGATGAGAATATGCGTCCACAAAGTCACAAATAGAAATGATCGTGGAAATGTTCAATACCTTCTTAATAGTGGCAGGATTCCAATGCTTTGGAAAATCCTCAACTGTCAGACCATAGCCAGCCTTGTAAACTGCGTGATGCAAACCAGCGCAAAGCGCAGTAAATTCATGAAAATCTTTCAGTGCTTCTACTCCTGCGACAGCATGTCTTTTTACTTCAGCATACTCCTCGGCAGTAATATTGCGTCCGTCAAAAAGGTAATAAGGCAAGACAATCTTGCCAATGTCGTGCAGTAAGCCAGCGAAAAATGCCGCTTTTCCATCCTTGTGAAGCTTCAGGGCCACAGCTTCGCTAAGTAATGCCACGCGCTCCAGATGTACCTTTACTTCTGGATGCTGTACTCCACTCAAAGCCAGGAAGATTTTTGCAGTTTGATCCAGGCTACCTTGGGGCTGATATTTTTCAATCTTCCTCTTAACCAAGGTTGATATCTTCATCTGAACCTCCTATTATACAAAGAACTATTTAATAATTAAGCCTACCTTAATTTAAACAGTTTGTCAAGAATACCCCCGATCCTTGTCATCCCGGACACTGATCCGGGATCTAGTAA
The DNA here is from genome assembly GCA_018674305.1 of Candidatus Falkowbacteria bacterium. Classification (NCBI taxonomy): domain Bacteria; phylum Candidatus Falkowiibacteriota; species Candidatus Falkowiibacteriota bacterium. The sequence continues at coordinate 11,301 of JABHAL010000001.1, forward strand.
ATTTCAGGGGATTCCGGATTAAATCCGGAATGACGAAAAGGGGATGAATAAAAAATCCACCTAACCTAAAGGCGGATATGTTAAGTGTTAAGTGTTAAGTAATTATAAAATAACAACCCTCGAGCTGTTATTTTTATACTTTTATATTTTTATCTTTGGGCCACCAACTGACCAGCAGAATCATAATAGGTTATACAATCAATTGGAACCATATTTAATTGGCTAACTTTTTCGGACAAATCTGTCATGGATCTCATCTCAATAGCTTGCAGTTGTAATTTTTCATTAGATTCCTGTAATGCAGTAATTTGTTTTTCAATATCACGAACTTGAAAACCCTTAGCAGCAATGTAATTGACCTCAACTAAATACACAACAATCGAACCAACAAACAAAAGACCTACCATCACCAAAAATACTGGCTTAGTCAATTTAGCCAAACGACGGTGCAAGTGGCTACTTCTTTTTGGCTTTAATGATTGTGAATATTTAGTCATAGAAATAATTAAAGGGAATAATTAGATCTTTTCAGCAACTCTGAGTTTAGCACTTCGACAACGAAAGTTCTGAATAATTTCTTCTTCTGATGGAACGATTGGTTTTTTGGTTATTATTTTGTACTGAGATCTATGTTCACAACGACAGACTGGAATCTCTTTTGGACAATGACACTGCGTTGCTTCATGACGAAAAAACTCTTTTATAATACGGTCTTCAATTGAATGAAAAGCGATTACTGCCACTCTGGCCCCTGGCTCCAACAACTGTGTAATATCTTTCAATACCATGCGAATATTGGCTAATTCATTATTAACCTCCATTCGCAAAGCCTGAAAAACTTTTGTTGCTGGATGAATTCTTGATTTTTTACGTGGTAAAGTTCTAACGATTAGACCGACCAACTCCAAAGTTGTTTTAAGTCTATCTTGTTTTCTGGTTTCACAAATAGCTGTGGCAATTTTCCTAGCTGATTCTTCCTCAGCATTTTCCCTGAAAATATTAGTTAACTTATCTAACGGATACGTATTGACAATGTGCTCGGCTGTTAAAGGATTACTTTCTGCATCATAACGCATGTCTAGCGGTTCATTAACCTGAAAAGAAAATCCACGTCCTGAATCTTGCAATTGATCTGAAGAAAGGCCAAGATCAAAAAGGATCCCGTCAATTTTATTAAATTTTTTATCATACACTGCTTGTTTTATTTCTATATAAGATTCATTTACTAAAACCAATCGGCTGGCATATTTTGCTAATCGTTCTCTGGTTCTAGTAATTGCCTGCTTGTCCCAGTCTAAGCCTAGGACTTTCCCGTTTGGTCCAGTTAGAGACAAGATCGCCTCTGCGTGCCCTCCACCTCCAATGGTACAGTCAACAAAATTTTGATTTTTATGAGGATTTAACGCCTCAATGACCTCTTTCATGAGGACCGGTTTATGTACTGTCATCACATTTTTTGGATCTATTACCAAATAAAGATTAGTTCTAAAATTTTTAATAATTGCTTAGCCATACTATTTATTTTTATTTTATTTAAACACCTAACTCACCTAATTGTTCAGCAATATCATTGCTATCCTTCTCTGTCTGATTTTTGTATGTATTCCATTTACCTTCATCCCAAATTTCCAAACGATTATAAAGACCGGTAATAACAACCTTCTTTTTTACACTTGAATACTGACGCAGATAATCTGGCAACATAATTCGGCCTTGAGAATCTAATTTAACGTCCATAGCGCCAGCTAACATAAGCCGAGAAAAAGCCCGGCTATTCGCCTGGCTAATTGGAAGGGTTGCTAATTTTTGGGCAAGAACTGTCCATTCAGTTTTGGTATACACAAAAAGACAGTTATCTAATCCCCGTGTAACGACTGCCCCTGACTTTAATGCAGCTCGAAATTTGGCAGGGATTGCTAGTCTGCCTTTGGAATCAACTGAATAATTGTATTCACCGATGAACATAATTGAACGTTTAAACAAAAATGAAGAAAAGAGTTGTGAAAGTAATTCCACAATTCCCCACTTTTCTTCACTCTGCAGTCATTATACCCCACCAAATACCATTGAGCAACACTTTTCTTGTGGATAACTTCTTGTGTAAAATTAAACAATCTAGACCTTTCCTAAATAAATTATTGCGCTGTGGATAACTATTTCTCTAAATTAAATAAAAAAACAGCCGTAGGTACAAGTCTCGACGTATCCCTACGGCTGTTTTTTTTCTACGTAATATTCGGCTCCTTACCGTAAACAGGTATTACTAATTGTTTTCTTGTTTTTTTGCTTTCTTGCCCGCCTTGACCGCCGTCAGGCGAGGCAGGCTTTCGTGCTTCTGCCCAAACTTTTTCCAACTTTTCCTTTTCAGGCAAGTCCAACCACGATTTTTTCAACTGAACTCCAACAATCGGAATATTCAAACTGTGAGCCAAAGTATTGGCCGTAACAATTCCAATTCGCAAAGCTGAAAACTGTCCCGGCCCCTGAACGACGATAATGCCCTTTAGTTGTTCTTTAATTTTTGCTCCTTGCCCCTTAACCCTTCCTTGCCCTTTGCTCCTTAACCCTTGCCCCTCAAACAATCTATCGATTGTTTTCAACAACAACTCGGACTGTTTATACGGGTTTTCAACAGTTTTTATTTTCTCAATTTTATCTTCGCCAATGGCCAAAGAAAATCGAGCATTGCTTTCAGTTGAGATTAGTAAGTACATAAATAATTAGTGATGAGTAATAAGTGGTGAGTTGCCAATCAACAAAACCAACAAGAAGACCTTGGTCTACTAATAGCTGTTCTGGATTAATCATAATAATTAATAATTTTCCCCATTACCACAACACCTTCAACATCACCTTCAAAGAAAAATCTTCCACATACTTTACCTCCAACATTATGAACGTTCCTACAGTTTTTTATTTTCCTTCCTTCAATTTCAGTTATAATTTCTCCATTAATAACTGGGTAATAATCACCAGGGAGATCCTCAAATCTGGCGCTACAATTCAGTTTACCTTCAATAACCTCCACAGATTCTGTTTGCTTAATCTTATGCCCGTCAATCTCGCGGATTACTCGCCCTTCAACTATTGGATATTCTAGTACATACCCAGCCATTTGCCCAGGTCGTTTATATGAAACTTTTGCTCTACCGTTTATAGAGTTTTCCGTATATTCAATATAATCAACATCATGTGAAACTGGATTATCATCTGGCAAATCATCAAGTTGTACTTCTTCACCACGGTTGACCACGACAACACCTTTGGATACTATTGATAGTCTTGCACAAAGTTTATTATCGATATTTTTAACATAACGACAATCAATTATTTCGTTGCCCTTAAACTCAACTATGTCCTTTCCGTCTATGACCGGAGTGTGTTTCCTTTGTTCAGTAAAACCTTTCGTGGTAATATAACCATTTAACTCACCATTAATAAATTCTAATTCCTTAATATAATTAAGAGGGTGGCCATCCACTTGGTCAACTTCTGTCATCTTACCATTTTCCACATAAACTGGAATTCTTTTTGCTCTCCATTCTTGCGTTTTCGGATCAATATATTTATCATTCATGGAAAAACCAAAACTTCCAGTTGTTTGATCAAAATGGATATCCTCTGGATGAGCATAAACAGGGTCAGCAACTTCAAATTTATTATCTCCACATGCACCGACCTGTTCTAAAATCCTACCAGAATCATCAATCACAGCAATAGTCTTCCCAGATTCTAAATTGAAATGAGCCAGAATCTTCCCATTCTGAAAGCTCATGTCATAAACACTTTTTACTGAATATTTATTGCCGTCAGCATCAACCAACTCTCTGATAATTTCTCCTTTGATTATCGGTAGCCAGACATCGTCTATACAAATACGGCCATACAACTTACCATTCATTTCAGCATAGCTGTTCCATTTATCCAACTTAACACTTAAGGCCTCTAGGTCATCTACAAAAGATTCAATCAAACCTGGATCAACCAGCTCCTTGTTAGCAAATGGTATTTTCTTAGTTTCAATAAACTCTACGATCCGCTCTTTCTTGGCGATATAATTCCTCATCACTTGCAGTGTTTCTTTATCACCTGCCTCAGCCTTTGCTTTGAGCTCAGCAAAACCCAAACCTCCCGAAATCCTTTCCAGTTCAGACATTAATCTATCAAAATGTTGCTGCTGAAATTCGGTGAAGTTAGCTTTAAGTGCGTTTTCTTGTAATTGTTTTTCTGGATTTATCATATTTAATGTGTATTATGTGTCAGATGTTACTCGTTATGTGTTACGTGTTACGTGCTACGTGCCTAGCTATTCTTTCTCAACCAACGTAAAACTCTCTTTAAATCCTGCTATTCCATTTGATAAATCAGCATATTCTTCTACGTTTTCGTAAGCTACCCTTATCTCAGCTTCCTTTGTGTTTAATTCTTTTGATCGTTTGACCAAGTTTTAGTTTTCCTTTTTCTAGTAGGAATTTGTAAAAATCTAATTAAAATTCGCCCCAAAGGGACCACTTCGTGGTAGATTCGGATTATATTGTTCAGATTTATTTCATAATTAAAGTTAAAAATCTTTTTTTTAATGATTTCGGGGTATGAATCATAGTCCTGTATAGCCCGCTTCCCAAATCAAACTCAATAGTTACATTATATCTACCAAACTTATAGTCAAAACAGATTACTTCAACAGATTCAATATCCTCAAGGCCTATTCCTGCTGGCAAATCCTTAATTGACGGTGAGGAAGCACGAAATTCCAATTTTTGGCCAATGTAAATTCCCTCATATTTATTTAAGTCCAATTCGCCAGTCGCTTTATCAATAATTCTTGCAACATGCTCATTTGTGGTAGAAACCACCTTACCATTCTTTAATTTAACATCTAAATACAAATATGATTCACCAGTTTCAGTAGAAGTATCAGACCTTTCTCCAACGTACTCTCCCTGCTTGGCTCCATCACCAAAAAAGTCCACTGCCACTAAGTCACCTACTCTAAGTTCTTTATCCCGTAATGGAATAGTATCATAGTCGATTTCAATCTCTTTCGTTTCAATAAACTCAACTATCTGTTCTTTCTTAGCAACATAATCACGCAGCACTTGAAGTGCATCTTTATCACCGGCTTCTGCTTTTACTTTCAGCTCAGTAAAACCCAAGCCACCTGAAATTTGTTCTAACTCAGACATTAACCTATCAAAATGCTCCTGCTGAACTTCAGTGAAGTTAACTTTTAATGCCCTTTCTTGTAACTGTTGTTCTGGGTTAATCATACATCCTCATATAATAGTTTAAACTCGGGTATTGATAAACAAGGGAACCTTTTTTCTCCCTCATGATCACGATACAAATACTTCACATTAACTTGATGACTGTTATCAGTCCAACCAAACTCCAAAACCGTTACTTCCTTGGAGCCTAACATTTGCTTATCTTTACATTTATATTTTTTCCCTCTTTCTAAACCACTCATAGCATTTCGAGCAATCAATTCTAAACTTGTACCACCTTCAGCTTGAGTTGTTGTGCCAACTAACTTGATAACATCACTTTGTAAAACCCTCTCATTAGAACCATACTGGCGCCTTACTAAAATTATATTACCACTTCTGGCTCTTTCAATCCTAAGCACCTCTGCAACAATTGGGAACGAAGAATGATAACGTACTACCACTTGATCCCCAACATGAATTTCTTCATCATATTTTTCAAAATGCTCAGGGTCCTTTTTCTTTTCAATAAACTCCACAATCTGCTCTTTCTTCGCAATGTAATCTCGAAGCACCTGCAACGCTTCTTTGTCACCGGTTTCAGCTTTTTCTTTAAGCTCATCAAAACCCAAGCCACCTGAAACCACTTCCAATTCAGACATTAACCTATCAAAATGCTCTTGCTGAACTTCGGTAAAGCTAGCTTTGAGTGCGTTTTCAGTTAGTTGTTCTATACTTTTCATGTTTGATATTCTTTATTAAATATTGGATACTGTGTATTAGATATTTTACTCGTTATTGTTCTCGTCCCGCATAGCGGGATCCCGTTTGCGGGAGATTTAACATAATTAAACTTTCTCATATAATTTTTCTAAATCTTTTGGTGAATATAAAACAGAGGATGCTGAGCTACCATCTTTATACAAAATATCCAAACTTATTTTTAATCCATTAAATACATGCCAAAACCCCACAACTAAAATTGAATCAATTTGCTCAATATTAAGTGGTATACCCTGAGCTTCCGGCAACGGACTTTTTATTTTTAACTTTTGACCCGTAAAAAACCCTCCGTATTTATTCAAATCCAACTTACCACTTTGTTCATTAACAATCTCTGCCACTATATGAGGCCTAACCACGTGGCGCTTATCCCCAAAATCAACAGAATAATATACGGTGCCATCGTCATATCGACTTATTGAAGCAATTACTCCTTTTGATCCAGCGGGGATACCGGGATTATAATACCGTAAAACAATCACCTCGTCACCACGCTGTAACTCTTTATTTCTAAATGGTATATCATTATAAGAAACAGGTGTTTCTTTAGTTTCAATAAAAACCACAATTTGCTCTTTTTTGACGATGTAATCCCTCATCACTTGAAGTGCTTCTTTGTCACCAGCCTCAGCCTTCTCTTTTAATTCAGCGAAGCCTAAGCCACCTGAGATCACTTCTAATTCCGACATCAGTTTATCAAAATGCGCCTGCTGAACTTCGGTGAAGCTAGCGTGGAGTGCGTTTTGTTGTAGTTGCTCTAAGTTTTTCATAGAAAAACGTTCTTGTTTAAGGGTCAAAGTATATTCTTCAATAATTACTTTTCCTTTTTACCTTTGAACTTTTAACTAATTTATTCATGTATAATCACTGGCGTGCTAATCGGTGCCCACTTGTAAAGTGCTTCTGCTGGACCAACACCAAGTCGAACGCAACCATGCGAAACTGCCTTCCCTAAATGATCTTCACCTTCTTTATAACCATTCGGCCATTCTGGCAACTCGTGTAACCCATAGCGGGGTTTAAACGACATCCACCAAGGCATATATAAACCATATGTTGCAGAATAGGCTCGTGGTGATTTTTGAAAAATTTTAAATTCGCCGAGAGGCGTGGGCATAGACTTCAATCCACTGGAAATTATATATTGGTCAACTAATTTTCCATTTTGATAATATTTTAGTTTTTGTTCTGAAATATCAATATCAATATATTTATGTAAAAACCCCTTTCCACCATCTCCAAGTTGTTGTGGCATGGTTATCAATTCTAATTGATCATCATTATTAATGTCAGAATAGTCAACGTTTACTCCCCCGCGAAAATCCTCGTCGTAGGCAAAAAAAGATGGCTTGTCTATCAATTCGCCAAATGAATCAAAGAAACGAACATGAGGACCACCACTGTAGCCAGCTCCAGTTACAATTATGTTTCGCTCCAAAGTTTTGGCAACTGAAAAATTAACACCTCCACCAAAGCCAGGATGATAAGCAAAAAACTCTTTGATCATCGAACCGTCTCGACGAAAAATTTTAACCTTAGGAGAATTACCAGACCCTAAACCGACAATTACTTCTTCAATGCCGTCACTCCCCAAATCAACAGCTTCAATTTTTACTGGCTCAAAATTATTTTCCAATTCAATTTCAATCGGCTGACCAATCTCCTCACCAAACCTAGTAAAAAATTTGATCCAACCACGAGAACCTTCTATCACGCTAACAATAATTTCTTTTTGTGAATCGCCATCCACATCACCAGCCGTCACTTCCACTCCACCGCGATAATCCTTGTTATGAGCCCAGAAACCAAATGTATATAGTGGCTGGCCCTGGCCGTTGAATATTCGTATTTGTGGCCCACCGCCCGCGCCAGGGCCAGCAATGATCTCTTCACGCCCATCTCCATCCAGATCTGCTACAGCTAATGAAATTTCACCTGTAAAACCTGGGGCATATGGTTGCCATTGATTTTGCAAGTTGCCCTCAAAATCAAAAATCTGAATTGTTGGCTGATCTTGATTACCCAAAGCAACTGCCAACTGCTTATTACCAGATCCCTGTAAATCAATAGTTTGAAACCGCAAGCTACCTGAAAAATCATTAGGCATGATGTCCAACGTCTTTTCTAGCTTCAAGTCTTGATCGTAAACCATTAAGTCCGGCAAATCGCTTGCCAAAGAAGTTTGGACAAATAAAAAAAGCCCCCCGCAAAGGACTAAAACAAAAATCACTTGACTTTTCATATATTTAAGCATGGTTCTTGGCTAATTATTAACTGATTATTTCAGTGTATTGAGAATCAATCTTTTTCTTGGCCAAATTATTAATAATAACGATATGACCATCATTATCCATTATACTCTCTAAAAAATTATCTGCAATGTCTTTCCTTAAATTATACTCTGCTAATGTCAATAAAGTATAACGAATCTCCTTGCCTAATTCTTTTTCAAATTTCCTAAAACTCTCTTTTGCTTTCACTATGTCAAAGTCTCCGATAATAACAACGTCTGTTTCATCCTTATCCTTGTCAACAAACAATCCCCCAAAAGCCATATAATGAATATCACCCAATCGCTTGATCTTTTCTACTAATTTCTTTTCCAGGAGTATCTTACCCTTGTTAAACAAATTAGTTAAATCTTGCAAAAATAGATTCTTGGTGTTCAAGGAATAAAACTTTTTTACATTCAAACCTTTTTTTAGAGGCTTTTCATTTTCTGAATTATCAACAGCTTCCTCAGCCTGAATTATCTTCAAATTTACGAGATTATCAAGCTCTCTCCGAATAGAATTAATCAAAGAATCAGTTAAACGTGTTAGTTCCCGAACAAAAAATTTCTTTTCTGGATTATCCAGAAAAACCTTTATCAACTTCACGCGCGTCTTTGAACCAAATAATTGTTCAAACATATTTTATTACCATCTTGCCATTATCCCCCTTTTGTGGCTCAAATAGTTGATTATTTCTTTGCAAGTATAGTATAATATATATGTTGTTAAAACGTCAAATTAATAAGGGCTAAAATCACAACTATCTATTAACGTTAAATCTAATTTTTCCCATGGAACCAAATCACGATATTACCATCGAGGAACTGTATATCCCTTCAAAGCACGAAAAAAACACATACTTATGTGAAGATTTTATTATTTATCCAGAAGGCAAAGAAAAAAACGGTGGCTATTTAATGGGTATTATTGAAATCAGGGCAACAAACATTGATGAAAGTGAAAAAATTGTTCAAACCATAATCAACAATCTCAAAGAGCATTATTACAATCAAATCAATTCATCACCCGAGCCACATAAACTCAATCTAGAAACAGTTTTCGAACACGCACTACAAAAGACTAATGCTGCGCTAGTAGAAATGATACAAATCGGTCATATAAATCTAGTACTGGAAAATCTTCATTATGTTATCGCTGTAGCAAAGCCAAATCAAGTCAAAAAAGAAATTGATTTTGTGTTTGCACATCAAGGGTTGATTCAAGTCTATTTATTACACAAAACCAAACAAAACAATTACAAGGTTTTAAACATAGTTGACAATACACCTCGAATCAAAGAGGAACAGTCTGACAAGCTAAAGATTTTTTCATCAACAATCAATGGAAAGATTTTTCACCACAATGCACTATACCTATGCTCAGAAATTTTCAGCAACTATATCCCTGCCCACAAAGTAAACAAAATCCTTTCCAGCAATGACTTATCAACAGCAATTGATTATTTCAAGAACCTAATCAACAATGTAAAAAACAACTCCCACCTCACCTACTGCTCACTATTCATAAAAATGGAAGAAAAACGCAGCATATCTGATCAACCAATCTCCCAACGATCAATTAACAAACTAATTGACACCAAGGACATTACTGAAAAATATTTATCACCCAATGTTGCTTTAAACATCTGGGGCACGTTGGGCAAAGTAATTGGCTGGGTCAAGAGTAAAAAAAGCAAGAAAACACTCCACTCTCCAAAAAATGAAAAGAAAATGAAATTTGGTATTCTAAAGTACATACTTAATGTAATAAAAATATTTGGCAGCTCTATTACTAAAATCGGAAAATCTATTGTAAATATATTTACTGGAAAAAGAAAACCAAAAACCGAAAAAACAGGTTCCCTAACTGCTCGCGCTGGAAAAAAATTATTCAGTTTACCAAAATTCAACAAAGCTCTTTTAATTTCTATTATTGTATTGATAGTAATATTTATATCTGGCATCTTTTGGATGAATCACAATAAACAAGTCAAAGCTGATCAAGCTGCTTATACAACTGAAATACAAAAAGCAAAAAACTTTATTAACAATGCCCAAGTTAATTTAATCTATAAAAATGAAAGCAAAAGCTTGGAGTTAATAAAACAGGCTGAGCAAATAATTCAGTACCTACCCCAAGCCTCAACTGTACAAAAAGCTAATCACACTGAACTAACACGCCAAACTGAAAATATTAAAAATAAATTACTACACATTACTACACTTACACCACAATTAATTACAGAAATAAAAAAAGACGATCAACCAGTACAACTAGCAAGCCTAAAAAAGATTGGGCAATCACTTTACACAAATAACCATAATAACAATTTATACTCAGTCAATTTGGACAACAAACAAACCACGTCCCTGAGCACCAGTACAGCTGGAGACTTTAATTTGAGCTTGCAGGAAGATGACAATCTGTACTTTATTACAAACCAAAACAAATTAATCAGATTTAATTCCGAATCTAATGACTACAACACCTTATCTATTGACTGGGGAGAAAGTACAAATATTACAGCTGTTCAACTTTACAGTAAAAATATCTACGTATTAGACAAAGCCAAAGAACAAATCATCAAATGGAAAGCTAATGGCGATGACTTTGGCACAAGTACAAACTGGATAAAAGACAAAGGTGATGCTGTTTTAACTAAAGCTACCAGCCTGACAATTGATGGTAATATCTATATTGCCACAGAGCAAGGACAAATTTATAAATTCTTCACAGGAAGCAAGCAAGACTTTAACCTAACGACCATTGAACCTAGTCTTAACGGTATCACAAAATTGTACACTTCACTTGACTTGGACCGTATTTACATCTTGGAAAGTAACAGTAAACGTATTGTGGTAATTAACAAGGAAGGTGCATTTGTAGCTCAATACTTATTTGACCTACTAGATCAAAACATTTCTGACTTTATTATCGAAGGCAAAACTCTATATTTAACTGTTGGCGGTAAACTATACCAAGCTGAATTATAGTTATAATAAAAAACAGGCTATGAAGGCGAAGATGCGTATCTTTGCCTTCATAGCCTGTTTTATTTTCAAAAAATTAAAGCAAAAACAAGAAAACAATCACAGTCAGTATCAATAACCAGCCCAGATTGTAGGCTAACTGCTTTACTGCTTGCGACCAATCCTTCTTTAGCAACAAATATACGGGCTTCCCAAACAATAAACTTCCGACAGTCGCTACTGACAGCACAAGCAACAATAAGACTGCAACAAATGTTAAATAGCCACCTTCATTACCATTACCAAACAATTCTTCACCTCGGCTCATCAACAAGGAAACTAAACCAACATACGCAACGGTACAGGCTGCATACAAAAACCCCCAGGATAGATCATTGCACTTACATTTACATTTAAACATACGAATATTTTATTTATATTTTCATTATAACAAACATAGGACAAAACATAAAACGCCCTGAATTAGATTCAGGACGTTAAGCTTATCCAATTGCCCACTCTGGGACAGCCCATCCTTACACTTCTTGACCTGAGGTCTCAACAAGCTCCACAGTTGGATTCGCACTTTTAACAAAATTCAGTTCGTATTTTCTTGGCGACGATTGAGGGGGATCAGTAAACTCAGTCAAAACTACAGTTACTTGAACTTCTAGTTCTTTATTAACTCCACATAACGCAGTCAATTTATACGTGTGGCCATTCATATCCATGCAGATTGCTACAACATAGTACTCTCCGGGAGCATCTGCTTCCCTTAATGTTACATCTGACAACAGGATCTTTCCAAAACCTGGATTAATTTCATCAGCACAAACCTCTATCCCTTCTGGCAAATACCGTAATATAGCGATTTGAGCTATATTTAAAGTAACTTCTCCCATATCTGACTCCTATTTTTTCTGTTTCAAATTTAAGAAAGACTATCTCGTCCTTTCAAAGAACTATATATAATAACAAAAAATGATACTCTTGTCAAATGACTAACCACCAGCTTAAGCTGGTGGTTTTTATCAGAACAAAAAACCCGCATTAATGCGGGTTTTCTTATTCAAGAAGTTTTATTTTAAGTTAACTGTTCCACCTGCTTCCATTAATTTCTTTTTCATTTCTTCAGCTTCTTCTTTCTTAACAGCTTCTTTGATGACCTTAGGTGCAGCATCAACTAAATCTTTGGCATCTTTTAGACCTAAACCTGTAATTTCTTTTACTACCTTGATCACAGCGATTTTGTTTTCACCACAACTAGCTAATTCAACATCAAATTCACTTTTTTCTTCAACTGCAGCTTCTGCTCCAGGAGCAGCGGCCATAGCCATCATAGGTGCAGCAGCGCTAACACCAAACTTATCTTCTAGGATCTCAACTAATTCAGCTAGATCCATAACAGTCATTTTTTCAATTTCTTCTACCAATGACTTAAATTTTGCAGGAACTGCAACTTCTTTTTTTTCCTCCACAGTTGCTGGAGCTTCAGTTGCCACGTCCTTTGTCTCCTCTACTGGAGCTGTTGTTTTTTCGTCTGCCATATTTAGTATATTGTTATATTGCTATATTGTTATATTGTTATATACAATTTAACAATTTAACAGTTTAACAGTTTATTTATTTTCTTTTATTGCATTTAATACATTAACTAAACCACGAAGGTTACCGCTCAGCACATTAACAAATCCAGTAACTGGTGCTTTGATCGAACCAACGACTTTGGCCAGTAATTCTAGTTTGCTTGGTAGATCTGCTAACTTGCCAACTTGCTCAGCTGAAACAAGTGTTCCTTCTAATACTCCGCCACAAAAAACTACCTGGCTGTGAGTCTTAGCAAAATCTTTCAGAATTTTTGCTGGAGCTACTTCATCCTCTCCACTAATCGCAATTGCTAATCCACCAGTCATAGACTTTGTATCAGCATCTTTAATACCTGCTGACTCCAATGCCAATTTCAATAATGTTTTCTTCACTGCAACAAATTCCACATTTTGTTCTTTGCATTTTTCACGCAAGACTTGTGAATCATTCACAGTTAGACCTTCATGATTGGCAATTACTAGACCTTTTGCGTCTTTAATTTTTGCAACTATTTGATCAATAGCTTCTTGTTTTTGTTGTTTTGTCTTCGCCATATATTAAAGGAGGGATAAGGAGGCTATAGGAGATAACTATGAATTATTAGATTTTAGTTATCCTCTTGCCCCTCTATATCTTCTTTATCTTATAATAATTAAAAAATCTGCGTTAAATTCCGCAGACATATCTAAAAAAGGATATATTCCTCGACAGGTAATTAAGCCCCTGATAAAATAAGGACACCCGTTGTCTACGGAGATTAATTTAATTGTTATAGATATTATAAAGTAAATTTTAGATTACGTCAACCCCACTAAATTCACCTAAAATTACTACAACGTGAGCACTTTGCGAAACAAAAAAGAGGCTCCCCTTGCCTCTTGTGTTTTTATTCCAATTGAATCATTACTTCTGGAGCAATTGGATTTTGCTTGAATTTTTCCACAAAAATCTTTTTTACAATCGATTCCCTTTCAAAAGTTAGGAGCGTCGGATCATGCAAGACTTTTGACTGTCTAAGTTCTTTTTCGACATCAAAGGATAAACCTGTTACATGTTGATCAATTGATGATTGCAATACATCAGTTCGTGCCCATTTATCCAAAGCTACATGAAACTCAATATCATCATTGATATCAAGTACATATTGGATCCTACTTTCAAATATAAAATTCTGTTCATTAGGTAAAACAGCATTCAACCGAAAATGCATTTTGAACTCTCCATTTAACCGTAGTCCGGGCTCAATGGAATAGTATAAAGGACTGACTGACGCCTCTGTCCACTGCATAAAAGTATCTGTTTCATCCTGACTTAAACGGGCTATTGGTCTATTTAGCTGTCGATCAATAACCACAAAACTTTTTTCCTGACCATTACTATCTTTATTAACATGAGTCCAATCGAAGCACCTACCAGCAGAAAACAGAACCAAGCTCGTCAAGATGAAACTTATCACCGTTATAGACAAGTGACGCCATTGCCAATGCATTTTTGTTCTTAATCCATAACTAGTATAGTGTAGAAATAAGAAACCAGTGATATACACAATCCAAATCATAGCCATCAGTGGGATTGGAAAAAACTGGTACGCATGAACAGAAAATAACACCAAAGCACCAATAGCACACACTTGGCTAAGTAAAAAAGCACTTCCGAAAACTGCTATAAAAACTAAATCACCAACAAATTCTAATTTACCGCCCCAAGATCGAACAATACCCATATATTCAACTTTAACATTACCATTGACCAAGGTTATTTTCTCCTCGGTCCTATTGTGAATTCGATTACGCAGTTGATTCCAACGGTCACTAACATCTGCACGCCACAGTTCAAACTTACTCAATCTTTTTTTAATATATTGCAAGTCTTGAGCTGAGCCTTCAAGCATGAACTTGAGCACTGGCCAGTGAATAGACTTAATTGGTCGAGTAGAATACCCATCAAATCGGAAACTTTCCTTATTGTACTCAGACTCACCCGTTAGTAAATGGTAAACAGAAACACCAAGACTCTGCAAAGATACCGACACATCGCCAACTCTGTGCATTACTTCAAACTTCACCCTACCGACACTGGAAATCATGAGCCGAGTTGGAGTGAATAATGGAAACTCTCCCTTTTTCTCACCTTTGACTACTTCCTTAAATAACACTCGAAGCAACAAAAGCACTCTGTCATCATATTGTGATGATTCTTTTTCCATGTGATATTCCTCCTAGATTTTAATGTACAATTTTCATCAGAAAAGTCATTTTCAAAATCACTACTCTGATGAAAGCAGCACTATGTTTCGTGCTGCTTGTGTTTTTTTAGTTCATTGTTGGGTCACTTGGTACCGGTGTCGAATTAGACTGACTTCCACTTCCTGGATAAACAGCAGATTTTCTACTGATTCCCAGTCTTTCTTCGGCTTCAGACAAAGTCTGCTCCCAGCCCGTTGGTCTAAAGCGCTTAGAACTACATCGAAGTGCCATCACAGTTTGCCGATCCATATCAATAGGGTCTGTTTGCATTTCCCAATCTGCAACTGCCTGGATCAAGTGTTTGGCTTCAACTATTTCCTTACCATTATCTTCTGCAATTAGATCAGCTTCACGTACCATCCAGTCGATGTCAGCCCCCGTAATATAGAGCCTGTCTTTAGCGGCTTTGGCGAACCGGGTAAAGTCTGACAGTTGAGTTGGAATATCGTATTCGTTGAACTTAACTGCAAAAATCTGAGCCATGTCTTCTACCGTAGGCAGAACAAAGGGAATAACTTCATCGGTCCGGCCTTTTCGCCGGTAAGCAGAATCCAGTAAATCCTGCCTATTGGTTAACCTAACCCAAATCACTCTACCCCGTCTCCTTGGATCAGAACAAAACTCAAACTTTTTCTTACGCATCCGGTTTGACACTCCAGCATCGCCACTTGCCGAATCGCGAGACCCCTCCGATTGATCAGCTTCATCTTCAATCACCACCACCGGCGACATGTCATCAATAATTCCTAGAATTTCATCTGTATTTTGTTCAGAGATGCCTTGCCACATGGATCGGAGTGTTCCAATACTCAAGCAGTTAAGGCCGGTCTCATGAGCAAAACACATCCAACAGGTTGTTTTGCCAGTACCTGGTGGACCAGGTGACAAAATGCCAACTGGCACGCGTCGGTAAATCCCGTTTAGCATGTAGTACTGCAACTTTTGCAAATACTCAATCAGTTCAGGTCGACCACCAAAATGATCATACCCGTATTCAGGATTTAACACATTAATTCGACCACCAAATTCATTCTGCAGTAAAGCTCTTTTTCGCTTGCGAATACTAGCTAAACTGATCCCCTGTCTTCGCACTACACTCAAACGATAAACCTCATCGATTTGCCGTAAAGACAAACCATTAGTCGCTCGACTAAGCATAGCAGGGGCTAGGCCCTCTTCCATTTCAACAGCTGTCTTGGTGGTCAAAAATCCCCAACGATCAGCTCGTTGCTCCTGCGTTGGTTTGGCAACTCGAATTGGCACAATTTCTGTATGCCCCTCGCGAATAGCCGGGTCCAACCGGGAAAGTTGCGGTGTGATCAGAAAGACTAGTGTGCCCGAATCTCTTACTCGATGATCCATTGCCCAACGCTGAAGAGTTTCTGATACAATTCGGTCTCCCCGACCTTGCCCTTGGCTAGCATTGTAAGGAAACACATTATCCGCAAAGTTAATAACTAACACCTTGGGAGATGGTTTACGCTCTTTTCTTTCCCTTTTTGAATCACCAATCAAGGCTTTTTCCAAAAGCGGGAAAACTTTTTCTGGCATAGTACCAATCAAATCCTGCAAGGGCGTATTTTGCCGACTGGTGTTAAATGCATCAGCCAACTTTTGTTCACCACCTGAACCTGATCGTCTAGATCTACCACCATGACTTTCAGGTGGCGGCTGAGCTTCAGATTTTGGCATATATAAGTCACGAAAAGTATCTTCCATTTCTTCGTCAGCAAATTGCAGACCAGCTGAAAGACAATAATACATAATCAGCTTGCGCTGACTAAATATTTCTTCCAGATACTGCTGCAAAGTCAGATAAACACCTTTTTGATTTTGCTGCAAATCAGCAACATTACCCCACAGCGCAAACACATGGCCAAACTTAGCTCGTCTTTTTTCATCAAGCTCAGTTAACCAATCAGCCATTGGAGTAAATTCATGTGTTCCTTCAACAGCAAATTCCTTAGCAGGTGATTCATTGACTTTGAGCTTTTGTTTGGCTTCTGGTGTAAAAACACTCAGTTCGCACCAAACATAGCGCTTACCATCATACTTGAACTGCTTAGGGAACCAGGGCTTTTTCTTGTCCTTATTAGAAATTTCCTGCCCATCTTTAAAGGTTGCAAACTCAACCAACAAAGCATTGGTATAAGGGTTTATTGCGCGAACAATTCCATTCAGATGTTTCGCCTTGCCACGTTGTGGTGTTACTCCATCACTTATCTTGTACAACAAGTCTGGCCGCTCAAATAAGATCAAGCCTTCCGCAGAAACTGGGGTTACCATTTTCTTTGTGGTCATGTTTTCTAACCACAGATTTTCCGTACCCTCAACTCCCTTGACTAGAAACTTGGCAATTTTTGAACGTCCCTGCTGAAAAGAAACTTGCACCACAATATCGTTCGCTCGAAACCCCCACAAAACTTTTTCTGTATCGATAGTTGAATTGCCTTCACGAAAACTTACCATTGGCTACCTCCCCTTCTATCCGCAAGGGCTGTCGGTCGTAACATCGACCCTAAAACCCGCTTTTTGAAGTAGCACTAGGAACAACTGACTTCCTTTATGACCGTCCTGGGAAAAGTCCTGCAAAACTAGTCGACCGTCGATAAAGTCAATCACAACGTCATAATGACGTCTTACTTTTGGATCAAGTTTTTTGACGTTTTTTGACATGGACTTCCTCCACTTGAGCCTCAGGACGACGACTACCCCCTTCTTCCTCAGTATCAACCCTAAATCCCATTTTACCAGCCAACACCTTAAAAAGGGCCATCTTGGCTTGACAACGTTTTCCTCCGGGATCACCAGGACAATGAACATCCATGATCAACTTACCATCTTCGACTTTAACGTCTACAATGTCCTTGCTCATGATACGCTCACCCCCTGAAAACTGATCGACTCAATTTTCCCAGTGCTCGAATTTTGTCGCGTTGACAACTCTGAAACCTCATGACCAGTTGCTCTCATCAAAGCCAACAGAGTTTCACTCAACATCAGGTTGACAAACTCTTGTTCCAGCAAATCCGCAGCCTTAGCTGTTTCACCCTCGGCGCGATAGAATTGAACCTGACCATTGTAATTATGGACACCCACGGCCAAGCCGTAAGTCAACCCACTTGGCTTAACAACTCCACGAAATTGCGTGTTGTTATAGCTTCTGATTCTTTCACCACGATCCATCAGAGCAAGCTCAACGGTTGTGTCTACTTCATCTCGATAACGATTCAAGACTCGATCAAGGCATTCCATGATCAAGTCAGCAGAATCAAAATCTCTGGCAACTACGGCTAACTGCTCATCAAGAGCAGCTAACTCTTCCATGGCTTCTTCCACAACTTGTGGCACGTCAATACAGACACCTGCAATCAACACTCTACTCATTGGAACCTCCTTCTCGTTGGGTTACACAAATGTAAAGAACACACTAACTACCTATACTTTTATTATAACTTGTCAAATTTTAAATAGCTAGCATTTGACTCTATATCTTAAAACTTTTTTTTAGTTAAATCAATAAAAAACTCATGCTATACCATTTAACATGAGTTTTAGTCAAATTTACTTATTTTTTTAGGCAATTGTGGTGCCAATAAAATCATTTCCATTTAAAAAAGCCGCAAAGTTTTCTACATTTGTACCATTCATAAAAACAACTTTAAGACCAATCTCCTCAGCCAACTTGCAGGCCAATGGATCAAGCGGAGTGTTGGCTCCAGGAATCCATTCGTCTCCAACAATGGCCTTTAAATCTGCCCAAGTCATTTTTTCAATTGGTTTAGCATCATCAAACTTGCGAGGATCTTTGTCGTACACATAATCAACATTAGTTAAAATAACTAAAGTTGAAATCTCTTGTTTTGCTGCAACCTTTACTGCCACATAGTCAGTAGAGTTACCCGGCTTCCAACCACCACCAACCACAATATTTTCTTTGACTTCAGGTAAACTGGTCGGGTCAGTGAAAATTGTTTTGCTAGCGGCTTCACCCAAAAGAGTAGCCAGGAAAAATGCATTCAAGTGTGTAACCTTAATTCCCAGCCAATCCAGAGATTCAGAACTGAGCTTAGTAACCTGCTCAGCCCGACGATTAAATTCACGACATGGCCAACCTCCGCCTACCACAATGTAGAATTTTTTGTCTTTGGCTTGTTCAATTAAAAGAGTTCTTAACTTCTGAAGAAACTCTGATTGAAAATCTTTAGGCATAACAATTGAACCACCTAAATCAATAACAAATTTTTGCATATAGAAAACCACCTTAGTTATTTAAATATTAAAAACTCAGCATATAAAACAATGGTTACAATTATAACAAATGGTACAGTCGCGATTATTCCATATTTTGTAAAATCCCACAAACTAATTTTATGTTTCTTCTTTTTAATTAAATGAAACCACATTATCCCAGCCAAAGAACCGAGAATCGTAATATTGGCACCAACATTAGAACCAATAATAATTGCATAAGCAATAATATCTTGTTCAACCGACTTTACATTATACAGAATTGAAGAAAGTAAAGCGGTTGACGGAATATTATTAAAAATTCCACAAATTAAAGTTACCAGAAACGACACAGCAAGAAAAACATAATAAGAAGCTCCAACTACTACGGAATCCAATCGCTGAATAATGTCATAAAGTAAGCCGGTACTAATGAAACCATATAAAAGGATAAACAATCCTGTAACCAAAACAACTACGTTCCAAGGTAAATCTTTCAACAGTTGTTTAATTTTTATTTGTGAAACAAAAATTGCCAACAAGGCACATATTGCAGAAACTATCCATAATTCCAATTTTATTAATGGAGCGACCGCAAAAAATAGCATTAGAACTAAAAGCATCACCACAAAAATTCGACACTGATATTTGTTTTTTATTATTTTACTAAGATCAGTTTTTTTCTCTTTGTATTTAAGGTTAAATTCTTTATAAAAAACTTTTTTCAAAATAAAATATATTGCGATTAAACCTAAAATTGTTGGCAAAAACATGTAAAGCAAATTTTCTAAAAAAGCAATGTCAAAAACCATAGACACGATAAAATTTGTGGGATTGGAAGTAATCTGTCCAATCGAGGCTGTATTAGCCACAACAAACATGGAAATCAAATATCCCCGAGCTTTTATTTTAGTGTACTTAGTAAAATATAAAATAAATGGAGTCAAAGTCAAGATAACAATATCATTTGCAGCAACATAACTAACTACAGCCGACAACACAAAAAGATATTTATACAATTTCAAGCCATCATGCTTAGCCAATTGAATAGCTTTTATTGATAGATACTCAAAAAAACCAAGTTCATCAAGGCCGGTTGATAAAATAGCAAATGTTATAAAAAATACCAAAACAGCATAAGGCTTGACTACATCAAATGATATCAAGGCTTGACCTAAATCCGTAAATCTAAGTATCCCAGTAATTAACAAAAATATTATTGCGATAAAAACATAAATACTTTCTGGAACATTCAAAGGACGAAAAAAAATTGCCAAAAATGTTACAACGATAACGATTAGAAAAATCCCCTCCAACATATTAATTTAATAACTTTATTAACTTTTTCGATTGTTCAGACCAATTAAACTTTTGTTCTACTCGCAACTTTCCTCGCTGACCCAACTCTTGTGCACGACGTGGGTTTTGCAGCAATAAAAATATAGCCTTGGCTATTTCACTCTCACTAAGTGGATTCACTAATAAGCCATTAACTCCCTCCTCGACAGCTTCAACTGCTCCACCTGCACGTCCAGCAATTACCGGCTTGCCATAACAATTAGCTTCCAAGTAAACAATTCCAAAACCCTCAATGTCACCATCGTCCAGTTGCCGGCTTGGCATTATAAAAATATCTGACAAATGATAAAACAACGGCACTTCTTTATTCATAACATCCGAAAAGAACAAGACACTTTCTCCCAAATTAGCTCCTTTTACCTGATTCTTCAATTTGTCTAATTCTGGACCTTGACCAACAATTAAATAAACCACATTGGGGAATTTTTGGATTACTCTTTGCATAGCTGCAATAACTTTATCATGTCCCTTGCGCTCAACCAATCGTCCAACCGTCAAAAGAATTTTTTTGTTATGAAGTTTAAATGATTTCTTAAATTCTTCAAGCCTGTCTGAATCAATATTTTCATAAACAAAATTTGGGCAAGGATAAACCGTACTTACTGGTTGAGAAATTGAACAAATCGAATTTAATAATTCATGTGTGTATTTACTGTTGGTCACAACACCTGAAGCATTACGACAAATTAAACGTAGTAACCATCTTTTTCGTGGACGAACTTGGGTCATAGCAACATCCAAACCATGAACAGAAATCAAATATGGAATTTTAAATATTTTTTTCATCAAATACGCTACTGTTCCAGTTGGTAAAACATGAGCTACAATTAATCGTTGAATCTTTTCTTGACGAACTAATCGCCAAGTATGCCAGAAAAGTGGTAACCATTTAGGCCACATCCACTTTAAATTTGAAATTATATTTTTCCGATATATTAGATAGTTTTGTTTAATGTCAAAATCCAAGGTGTTATTATATTCAGAAGCCAAAACGACAAAATTATCCGCAGGTAACTGCCGACATAAATTAGACCAATAATTAGCCACTCCGCCAAACATCGGAGGGAAATCAATTGTAATTAATAGTGTTCTCTTCATTTATAAACTTTATGTGTACAAACGCGATTAATCGCGTCTCTACTTTTACTTAAGATTTATCCATCAACCAAATCAAACCTAGCATTCCCCCATCACAACTTTGTTTTTCTCTTCGAAATGAGTGAAAATTTAATTCACAACAAGTACACCTCTCAGAAATTTTAATATTTATTAAATCAACGTTTCTAATAATCAACTGTCTTTTTACAATATCAGCCAAATTTATATAATGTTTACCTTGTTCAATTTTAATAGAATCCGGATAATCCTGAAATTGTTCAACCACATCTGACTGGACCTCAAAACAACATTGCTGAATATGCGGTCCTATAGCCACTTCTATATTACCAACTTCAGCGCCTTGGTCAAGCATTTTGTCAAATAAAGCTACAACCGCATTATTTTTCACCCCACGCCAACCAGCATGAACAATTCCAATTACTTGAGCTTTTGGATCAAATGCATAAATCAAAAGGCAATCTGAAGCTTCCGCTCCTAAAACAATTCCCGGAGCCTTGGTTACCAAGCCCTCAACCCCTTCTAACCAATCATTTTTCAAAGCGCCTCGCCCCTGCAAGTCATTTGTTATTACCTTGATAATTTTACCATGAACTTGCTCAGGCATCACCAGTTTATTCAAATTTAAATTTAAACTAGCAAAAAGCTTCTGTCTATGTTCCAAAACTTTTTCACCTGGCCACTTGAACGACAAATTACCCCAACTTTTGTCAGCAAAACAAGCCTGAACATTCTTGCTTTCTGGAAAATATTTTATAACCTTAGGCATGTTTTTTCTTGATTAATACTTCAATGAAATATTTTATATCTTTTTGAGTTAAACCTCTAGTGATGAACATAGTAGTGATATATACTACCCCACCGACTAAAATCAGAATAGTGAAATGTAATTGGGCCATTAAATAATAAATAACCGCGGCCATAACCAAAACACTAATAAATGATTGGAAAATAGTTTTTAAAAGTAAAAACTTACTGTATGGGATAATCTTTCTAGCTACTACCATGCTTATGAAAAATAAAAAAGTATGACTGATTAAAAAAGCAATTGCTGCGCCAGTAAAACTATATCGTGGAATTATAAAAATATTAATTATTACATTAAAAACCATGGTAATACCAACCAACACTGTATTCGCAACTTGCCGATCACAACCATTTAACAAAGAACCCAAGGGGAAATTTAGAAACACAAAAATTAATCCCAGCATCAAAATCTGCAAAGGCAAAACCGAAGGCAAGTATTCATTGCCATAGAAAAACAAAATTATTGGTCGAGCCAAAAGTGCAACTCCAATTGAAATTGGCACAACGATTATAACTAAAAATTTCATCACTCGATCAAAGGTGAATTTGAGTTGTTTTTTATCATGTAAATAATAACGAGAAAAAGCTGGAAAAATAGCTGCCGCCAAAGCTGCAGGGATGAATTGCAAAGCAAAAGGGATCTTCATCGCCACACTATACCAACCAACCGCCTTATCACCAATCAACTTGGACAACATTATTGAATCAATATAACCATAAACCCGACTAAAAATTGCAATTAATGCAAATGGAATACCTATCTTAAAAAGAAACTTCAAAACTTCCTTGCTAAGCATTACAGAAAAATCTATTTTCAAAGCTTTTCTCACACTAATTCCAGCAAACAACAAACTAAATAAACTGCCACAAATAAATGGCAGCATCAAATAAATTAATGGGAGCTTTAAATATATAACAACCACACCAACGGCCACAATAATTACCTGATTAATAGCAATGCTAATAGCTTCGTATTTTAGGTTTTGAAAACCACGAAACACACCCCAAAAGCTCGCAGTAAATTGGTCAAAGATCATAGCAATACCAGCCACATAAACTAGATTTTTGGTAACTTCTGGATAACCCATCAAATTTACCAACACAACAACCAAGGCATAAACTAAACCAGAAAATATCAATTTCATTCCCAGAACTGATGAAATAAACTCTTTGGCTTTTTCTTTTCTTTTGGCTGCCTCCCGAATTAGTGACTGAGTTAAGCCAATATCCACGAATACAGCAAATAGCGTCACATAAGACAAAGCAAATGTATATTTACCTAGATCTTCAACTCCAATGAATCTAGCGATTAAAACAAAATAAAAAAATGACAATATTTTTTGCCAAATATAGGATCCGGTTAAGTAAGTAGTGTTTTTGGTTACTGTTTCACCTTGCATAAAAGTAGTTAAATTGTAACAAAACCAAGAGAAAAAATCAATTATAACCGTTAACCTCCGACAAGCAGAACAAAACGTTAGCGGTTTAATTTTAACTACAAAAAGACCAAACTAAATTAGTTCGGTCTTTATTTTTCATCTTTCTTCTTCTGGTCGATACGGTGGATCTTTATGCACTGGCGGTAACTTACTCCGCTCTTCACGTGCCTTTTTTGCAAAGGCTTCAGCATAATCAATGTTTTTGATTGCTTCGTCAACCTGTTTTCTAAGCTCATCACCACGTGGTGGCATACCTTGTCGCTTTCCCATTGAACCCTCCCGGGGTTAAAGAATCGATTTTTATAAGTTTAACACATCAACTAAAAACCAGCAAGACAACAAAAAACCGCTCAAACAAGAGCGGTTCTTTTTATATATTGTTACGTGATATGTGTTATATGCTACGTGATTAACGCTTCTTCCATTGTGGTGCTTTTCGAGCTCGTTTCAATCCTGGTTTCTTTCTTTCCTTCTTTCTTGGATCTCGAGTTAAATAACCTGCTTTTTTTAATGGCTTTCTAAAATTAGCATTTAATAATAATAGTGCTCTGGCAATACCATGACGAACAGCTTCAGCTTGAGCAGTAGAACCACCGCCTTTGACTTTGGCTGAAACATCTAATTTATCCTGTTGGCCAACAATCTTTAATGGAGATACAACCTTTTCTGCCAAACTTGGAGTTGCACAATATTCTTTAACTGTTTTTTCATTGATTATAATCTTTCCATCTCCCTTTTTGAAAACTCTAACCTGAGCAATAGCAGTTTTACGTTTACCCACACCATACAGATATTCTGCCTTTTTCTTGCCTGCAACCATTTCACTATCTTCGACGTCTTTCACAATCGGTGTGGATTCAACAGTATCAACCTTTTTATCTGAAACTGGCTTTTTGACAGCTGTTTTTTCTACCTTAACCTTCTTAACAGTGTCTTTGTCAACTTTAGGCTTTGTTACTTTTGCAACAGTCTTTTTTGTAGCAGTTGTTGTTTTCTTTTTTTCTACCATATTGGATGAAACACTGAATTAACTTATTTTTTTATAAATCTTAACCGTTTAATCATTTCTTTACGTAATTTATTACTTGGCAACATATGAACAACTGCATTACGTAAAACAAAATGCGGCTCTTCTGCCATTTTCTTTTTTAAACCAGTTTCTTTCAAACCACCAGGATAACCTGAGTGACGGTAATACTTTTTTTGCTCCATTTTGTTGCCAGTGAATTTAAGTTTATCAACATTACTGACTTCAACTATATCACCACCGTCCACATTAGGCTGAAAAGTAACTTTGTGTTTTCCACGGATCAAAATAGCAATTTCGGTAGCTAATCGTCCCAAAACTCTATCTGTAGCATCAATTTTATGTAATTTTCTTTCCATATTATACTAATTCTATTAAGGCCATTGGTGCATTGTCACCTTTTCTTTCATTTAACTTTATAATTCTAGTGTATCCACCTTTTCGATCTTTATATTTAGGGCCAATTTTATCTATTAATTTTTTAACTGCCTTTTCGTCATAAAAATACTCTAACAATTGCCGTCTTGTAGCAAGATCACTTTTTTTACTAAGAGTAATGTATTTTTCAACAACTGGTCGCAACGCTTTAGCTCTTGTAGCAGTTGTTTTAATTTTTTCCTTCATCACAAAACTCGTTGCTAATCCTCGAAGCAATGCTTTTCGTGGGCCAACTTTCAGCCCTAATTTTGCAATTGTTTTCTTATGTCGCATAAAATATATCTAATTTACGTTATTCCTTGTTTGAAAATAAAGAAAAGTGATCAATTAAAATTTTTGATGCTTGTTCGACTGCTTCCTGTGGAGTAAATGTACCATCAGTTTCAATCTCCATAACAAGCTTATCATAGTTAGTAATATCTCCCACACGAGTAGGAACAACTTTGTAACCAACTTTTCTAACAGGTGTAAATACTGAATCAAGTAAAATTGTACCAATTTCAATATCTTCCTTTGTTCTTTCTTCTGTTGGCCAATAACCACGACCTTGCTGAACAGTAATTTCCATATTCAACTCTGCCTTTTTGTCAGTTAATTCTGTAATAACCAATGATGGATTAACAATTTCAACATCACTATTTTTTTCAAAATCTTCAGCTGTAACTGGCTTTGCGCCCTTAGTATTCAGCTTGAGTTTTACTGGTTCTTCACTATGAACCTTTAGTCTCAACTCTTTTAATTTTAAACAAATTTTCAAAATATCATCTTTTACATTTTCTAGTGCAGAAAATTCTTGATCAACACCATCAATTTTTACAGCTGTAACAGCTGCGCCTGGCAAAGATGATAGTAAAACTCTACGTAGAGCATTTCCCAAGGTTGTACCATAACCAAAATAACATGGTTCAATGGTCAATACTGCCTTGTTGGGCTCTTTGGTTTCCTCATAAGAAATGTTTGAGGGCAAAAGTAGATTTTCCATATTTTTTTGTTCTTGATCTTGAATTAATACTTAATTATTAGTTCAACACCAATCCCCTGTTGGGGTTTATACTGTCTTCGGACTTTTTTTGTCCAGCAACAGTGATTTATTATTTTAATATCCTTAAACTTATTTTGAATAAAACTCAATTATCAATTTTAGATCAAATCCAGGAGTACTCTTTTCAAGATTCGGTTCATCAATCATGGTTATTTGCATTTCTTTTGCATCAATACTTAACCATTCAGGTGCTTCAAAGTTTTTTAATTTCTCAGGTAGTGCGATAAACTCTTGCATTTTTTGACTCTTTGGTTTAACGGTAATTTTATCTTTAACTTTTACTTGAAATGATGGAATATTAACCTTTTTTCCATTTACCAAGAAATGATAATGACTGATCAATTGTCTTGCCGCATCACGACTATTACCAAAGCCAGCTTTGTAAATAACATTATCTAACCTGGTTTCTAGCAAATTGAATAAATTATCACCCGTTTCACCAGTTTTATGAATTGCTTTATCAAAATAATTTCTGAATTGTTTTTCTAAAATTCTATACATTCTCTTGGCTTTTTGTTTTTCTCTCAATTGAATTCCATAACCAGTTAAACGGCCACCACGACCAAGTTTAATACCATGTATTCCTGGAATATAGTTTCTTTTTACCATTGCACACTTTGAGCTATTACAACGCTCACCTTTAATAAAAAGTTTAACGCCTTCTCTTCTACATTGTTTACATTTTGCATTCAGATCCCTTGCCATATATATATTTTTTAAACTCTTCTTGGTTTACGTTTGCGACAACCATTATGAGGAATCGGAGTCACATCCTTAATTGCTAAAATATTTAAACCGTTAGCATTTAGCCCACGAACTGCTGATTCCCGGCCCATGCCAACACCCTTAACAAACACATTAACATCCTTTAATCCATAAGGTCGTGCTTTTTCTACTGCGTTACGAACAATAATTGTAGCTGCAAATGGAGTGGCCTTTTTAGGTCCCTTGAAACCATTAGCGCCCGCGCTAGAAAAAGATATTACATTACCAGCCTGATCAGTCAAGGTTACAATTGTATTATTATATGTAGCTTTAACGTAAGCATTACCTATTGGAACACTACGATATACTTTCTTCTTGCTTCTTTTGCCTTTTACCTTTTTTCCACCTTTCTTTTTTTGTTCTCCTGCTTCTAAAGGCATATCAGGCAATCCATCGACTGGCGCTTGTTCAACCTGAACATCGCCCTCAGTTAGATTAACCGGTTCTTCAACTTTCTTATCTTCAATTGGTTGTTTGTTTTCTTCTGCCATATGTAAATATAATGCTAATACGTAATTTTAGGTTTTTTGTGCTGCCCCTTTACGACCACTTCCCATGGTTCTCCGAGTATTACCACGCACAGTTCGACTATTAGTTTTTGATCGTTGGCCTCGAGCAGGTAATCCTTTGGAGTGACGAGTCCCTCTATAACTTTTAATTTCTTTTAGTCTTTTAATATTTGCTAACATTTCCCGTCTAAGAGTTCCTTCTACATTGTCCTTTTCAATTTCTTTACGTAAAGTATTTACTTGTTCTTCCGTTAGCTCCTTTACTCTAATTGATTTATCAATATCCAGCTGCTTTAATAGCTTTTCTGACTTGGTTATACCAATACCATAAATATAAGTTAGTGCAATTACTACTCTTTTATCTTTTGGAATGTTTACACCTGCAATTCGTGCCATAGTTTATCATGAATCATGAATCCTGTATCATGTATCACCACGAAAGATAGTGAGTGCTACATGTTACATGTTACATGCTATATGTTTATTTAACCTTGTCTTTGTTTATGTTTAGGATTTTTGCAGACAACCCAAACTCTTCGTTTACGACGAATGGTTTTACAATCTTTACAGATTTTTTTGACTGATGTTCTTACTTTCATAAGTAGTTAAACACTAGCCACTCCACTACGGAAGCGGTTATCAACAAAATTAGAAAATTAATTAATATCTATAGACTATTCTTCCCTTGGTCAAGTCATACGGAGTCATCTCTATCTTTACTTTATCTCCAACTAGAATTCTAATCCGATTCATACGCATTCTTCCTGCCAAATGCGCTCTAATAGAATGACCATTCTCAAGGGTAACCTGAAAAGATCCTGCCGGGAACAGTTCTTCAACCATGCCCGTCATTTCAATCACATCTTTTTTTCCCATGCAAAAGTTAACTTAATTATAATGATTTTAAAAAATATGTCAATATGGATGCTTTTAATATGCGATTCCTGACATACTTTTGGTAAAATTAAATAAAATTAAAACTTATATAATTTTTTAATAAATTTCAAATGGCTAAATTTAGTCATATCAATTACTTATATATACTAATGTATAATTAATATTTTGTCAAATGGTTTATTAACATATCACAAACAATTACTTCTTTCGCTTAAACAACTTTTCAAGTTCACCAAATCTATATTCCAAAAAGCAAGGTCTACCATGGACACAGGTATATTGATTTTCAAGACACTCAAGATCATTAATTAGGGCTGTCATTCCCAACTCGTTAAGCTGATCACCAAACTTGATTGCGCTTTTGCAAGCCATCATTTTTAAAATAGTGTCAACGGGTTTACTAATTTTATCCTCAACTACAACTGGTTCAATTAACTCCCCAACAATTTGAAAAACTAATTCTTTTAGATCTACCCTAGCCAAAACCTGAGGCACCGCTGAAATCGCAAAAGTATTGTTGCCAAAATTTTCAACCTCAAAACCCAGCTTATTCAAAAGTGAAAAATTACTATCCAATAGTTGCGCTTCCGCAGGAACTAATTCAATGTTTTGTGGCAATAACATTTTCTGACTAGCTAATTTACCAATTTGCCACTCACGCTTAAGTTTTTCATATTGCACACGCTCTGAAGTTGCATGTTGATCATAGATTTTCAGACTCTCCGCACATTCAACAATAATATATGAATTTTGCACTTGACCTAATATTTTAAAATCTTTATCCGGTTCACGAGATATTCCTTCTTCGCTATTGCTAAGAAGTACAGGCTCTGACTCGCCTCCTTCACGTAATCCTTCTACATCTGCGGTCTGTTGCATTATCTTATTAAAATCGGCTGAAGCCTTTTTAAATTCAGGACTTGGTTGAATAAAATCTTTTTTAATTCGAATATTACTTACCGGAAACCTTGATTGTACTGAACTTAATACTTGTTTAACTGGTATGAATTTTTTCATATCCTCAACTGGCACCTGCCGGCCAAGATCATTGTCGTCTAATGCCTTTGCAACCACTTGATAAACTGTTTTATAGATAATATGCGGCTCTGAAAATCGCACCTCAAGTTTACGAGGATGGACGTTAACATCAATTTTCTCATTTTCAATTTTTAAGTTTAAAATATAGACGGGGTGCAACTCCTTGGACAAAAGGGTTGTATATGCCTGTTTAATTTGTTTAGCCACGATATATTCATTTACCGGTCGTTGGTTAACAAACAAATATTGTAACTTTCTATTATTACGAGCGATCTGTGGTTTACCAATAAACCCTTTAACAGAAACATTATTTAATTTTAAATCAACCTCTATTAAGTTCCCTGCAACCTCGTCGCCCAAGCAATCAGCAATGCGCTGAAACTGTCTTGCTGACGGGAATTGATAAACTACTTTGTTATTATGAATAAGTTTCCAGGTAACCTCAGGGTAAGCCAAACAATAATTCAAAAACAAATCAACCACATGATTAAATTCAGTAACCGCAGTTTTTAAATACTTTTGCCGGGCAGGTACATTATAAAAAATATTTCTTATTTCCACACTGGTACCGTCTGCTGCTCCCGATTGTTCAGTTTTGACCTGTCCATTTTCAACTGTAACCTTCGTGCCCGCGACAGAATCACTGGTTTTACTAATTAAACAAAATTCACTGACCGAAGAAATACTTGCCAATGCTTCGCCACGAAAACCTAAGCTACCAATATTGAATAAATCTTCCTGGCTGCCAATTTTACTAGTGGCATGCTGAACAATACTAAGCTCGGCATCCTCTTTATTCATGCCTGAACCATCGTCTGTGATTTTAATTAAGTTGATTCCTCCATTTTCTATTTCAACCTGAACATTAGTCGCTCCAGCATCAAGCGAATTTTCCACTAACTCCTTCACAACAGAAGCTGGTCGTTCAACTACTTCTCCAGCTGCGATTTTGTTGATTAGATCTTGAGGTAAAACTTTTATATTCATAAACAAACCTTAACATATTTTATTTAAAAAACAAAAGGGTATATTCACGTTGTGAATATACCCTTGTTAAAACTACTGCAACCAACGGTAACCGTTAAATTCGTCACCATCTTCTTCGTCCTCGGCGACATCACCAAAATATGACATTCGCCGACGTACATCTTGCTTGATTCTTTCTTCCGGAATCCGAGCAAGCACTGCCTCATGAGCTCGCTCCGACAGGCGCTTCTTGTCATCTTCTGACAAAATCACTTCCGTCTCGACGACCAGGGATTCCATGAATGCCAATCGCAAGGCTTCCGCGACACGTCTGTCGACATGGTCAAATCTCGACAACCGATCTTCAATCGCCTGAATCGCGAACCTGACCAAGTCCGGTCGCTTGTCCATGAGAGTGTCTCGTACATCCCTCAATTGCTGTACAGAACCGATTTTAAACAAATGTTCATACATAGAAGTACAACCACTTCTTCGCCGACTCTCGCAATTCTCACACTTCTTTCGCATTTCGATCATCCCTTTCCTCCATCATTATAATAATTTATCAATATAGCACTATAGCACATATCCAGACTATTGTCAACATCAAGTAAAGTTAAACAAAAAAAGCACCGTATATTTACGATGCTTAGGTAATTTAACTAATGAACAAACGGTGAACCACCTCCCGAAGAACCAGGACAAGCCCCACCATCAAACATGATCTCAGCGTCACAACCTTCTCGTTTTAGGATTCTGAGTAGTTCTTCATTAACTTTTTGACCAAGCCTTCTGATAAAATCAAAAACGGCGGCGTTATACAGAACTTCAATATGCTCAGCTCTATCAGTCAAACACTTGGCAACTTCCATTCCAAGCTCAGGTCTGTCAAACTCACACAGCAACTCAATAAATGAATGCATATGCTCATAGTCTTTTTTCATCTCCACGTAGAGCTGTTCTGCATCTGCGCCAGACAAAAAAATCTTTTTCAGACGTGCCTTAACAGCAGAGCACGTTTTCGGGGTTTCAATGAACGTTTTCATTTGATACCGTAAACTGTCAAAGGCTGACGCATTACTCCTATCTGCCAAAGCTCTATCTTCAAGCGCCAGAATCGCCACCTTTTGCAAATCCGTACGCATGAGTAAAATAACCAACAAGGAACTTAGCATATCGTCAGGTTCAGCCATATTTACCACAGCCTGCAGTCTTGCCGTACAGTTTGCTCTGTCATTGCAATCTTTGCAAGATTCACTCATTTCTTCCCCCATATTAGAATGAACAAATTACAGTTTATTATATTCATCTTTTCAAAATTTGTCAATATAATTAAAAAAACGCCCCCGCATTACGAGGGCACTGAATTCAATAAAAACTTCTCTTAATATTCGCTTTCTCTAAACGCCTTGGCTTTTTCAGTCGGGCCGGAATAACGTTCCTTGATTTCATCCACGCAAACATAGCTGAGCGTCCACATTTTGGCTGCCTGTTCAACAGTATAATCCGCAAAAGACTTGTCCTCTATCAATTCTCTCGTGTCTTGCTTGAAAGTGCCAACAGATCTCAAATACACATTGACACCATTGACCGAACTGCCACATTCCTGTGTTACTGATTCCGAAACAAAACCCAACCGCAAATAATACTTTTTTCCGTCAGCCTTATCCCTAAACAGACAAAGCACGTCCGATAAATCAGTCAAGGCAGGTTGATACATCCATCCCATAAATTCAACTTTCGACCATGGAACAAATGCTGACACCAAGTTCATCTTATCTGGAACTTCAGTCCTAAGAGATTTTACTTCCTCAAGCGAAAATCCCGGCAAACAACGACGAGCAACAACAGGATCCAATTCCGAATTGTTCGCACGGTCATACGCGACCTCGAAGGTCTTGGAAGTATCAATGGCTTTCCTGTACGAAGGATTCTTTTCCTGAAGTAATTCAAGGTCCTGAACGCCTTGCTCAAAAGCAAGGACAATAGGATTCTTTTTTGTTTGTTCAACAACTACGGCTGACGGTGTATCAGCTTGTTTTTTTTCGACCAAGTCACAACCGTTAATCAAGAAAACTAAAAAGCAAGAAAATAACAAAACAATACATTTTCTCATCTTTCCCTCCATAAGAAAATAAATAACTGCTATTAATATTAACGAGAACGCCACGAATACATATTTTCGCCTCTTGCGGCTGCGCGGCGAATACGCCACCTCTTGATAATTCGCGCCATAAAAGCGACAAATAAACCAAGAAAAAATACTGGCACAAACAACCAAAAATAAGCACCAAACATTTTGACTCCTCACTAGTTGTTAAATTTCATGTTTCGGTTTATTTTAATACAATTACTTGCTACCGTCAAGTTTAACCTTCAACTCCGCAATCTTTTGAAGTGCTTCAAGCGGTGTCATTTTATTAACATCAATTTTATCTAAAGCTTTGGTGACTTTTTCTTCTTGTGGACTAATAGATAACGGCAAACTGCTTTGTTCAGCTTTTTTGCTAACTTTAATCTCAGTCTTTTTTTCCAGACCATTCAAAATATCAGTTGCCCTGCTAATCATTTCATCAGGCAAACCTGCCAACTTAGCAACTTCAATACCATAACTTTCAGATGTAGCGCCTTTTACAATTTTATGTAAGAAAACTACGTTACCCGCTTCTTCACTAACCGCCACACAATAATTTTCTGCGCGTTCTAATTTTTCAATAATATCTGTCAACTCATGGTAATGTGTAGCAAAAATTGTTTTAGCGCCAAGTTTATCGTGAATGTGTTCAATAATTGCCCAGGCAATACTAACGCCGTCGTAAGTGGAAGTACCACGTCCGAGTTCATCCAAGATTATTAATGATTTCTTAGTTGCATTATTTAAAATGTTAGCAGCTTCCTGCATTTCTGCCATAAAAGTGGAAACACCTTGAGTAATATTATCTGAAGCGCCAACTCGAGTAAAAATTCGATCAACAATACCTAACTGAGCTGAATCAACTGGTACAAAGCTACCAATTTGTGCTAATAAACAAATCAGAGCCGACTGACGCAAATAACTGGACTTACCACTCATATTCGGACCGGTCAAAAGAAGAAACTCATTTTTTTTGTGGTCCATCTGCAAATCGTTAGGAACATAACGCTCAGTTTGAATTGCCTCAATTACTGAATGCCGACCAGCCTTAATATTAATTTCACCATTGCTGGTTATTTCAGGCTGATTATAATTATTTGAATTAGCCAGTAAAGCAAAACCGGTTAACACATCCAACTTAGCAATAATCGAAGCTACACCTAACACATCAGAAAAATATTTAATAATCTTTTCAACAGTTTCCTGAAAAATCTGCAACTCCATGGTTTTGATTTTATCTTCAGCAGTTAAAATCTTTTCTTCGTATTCTTTTAGTTCAGGTGTAATGAATCGTTCAGCATTAACTAGAGTTTGCTTACGAGTATAATCTTCTGGAACTTGATTCAAATTGGAATTACTAACTTCAATATAATATCCAAACACTCGATTGAATTTTACTTTTAAAGATGAAATCTTAGTGCGTTCAACCTGCTTGGCCTGAAACTCTAATAACCAATCTTTACCACCACGTGAAATTTTTCTCAACTCATCCAAATCAGGACTATAACCATCTTTGATCATCCCACCTTCAGTAATAAGAGCAGGTGGTTCCTCAATAATTATTTTATCAATAAATTCAACTACTTCTTTTAGCGGATCCAAGTTTTTATGATATTTTTGTAACAATTCTGCTTTTTTATCTTGCAATAATAGTTTTAATTCAGGAACGATCTGTAAACTTTTTTTCAAAGAAACTAAATCACGAGCACTGCCTCGCCCACAACCCAACCGACCAATTAATCTTTCTAAATCCGCGATTTGTTTTAATTTTTCTTGAATACTTTTTATTACAGTTGTCTGTTCTTTGATTTCGGCCACAGCCTGCAGTCGACGGTTTATTTTATCTTCGTCCAAAAGTGGCAATATCAGCCAGCGCCGTAAACGTCGCCCACCCATACTGGTTACAGTTTTATCAATAACTGAAAGTAAGCTTCCCTCATATCCAGCGGTGTTGGCAGTTTGAAATAATTCCAAGTTCCGGACGGTCGCTTCGTCCAAAACCATATAATTTTGAAAACTAAATCTTTGTATACGGGTAATATGACTTAAATCACTTTTTTGAGTATCTTTTAAATAACCCAGCAACAATCCTGCCGCTTCAATACCAATTGGTAATTCTTCAACACCGAAACTTTGTAAATTTTTTACTTTAAACTGTTTAATCAAAAGTGCATATGCCTTTTGAAAAACTGACAATTGAAAAACATTAACATTGGACAAAGAACTTATAAATTCTTTATACCGAGTATCATTGAATAACTCTTGGTTAATTATTATTTCCGAAAAATCAAACCGGTAAATTTCATTCTTCAATAAACTTAAATCCAATACTTCTGCCACTCGAAATTCACCTGTAGTCAAATCTGCAATCGCCAAACCCCAAGTATTTTTCTGAAAAGTCAAAGCGGCAATAAAATTATTACTTTTATTATTTAAAGTTGAGTTAACTAAAGTCGTACCAGGTGTAACGACCTGCACAACTTCCCTCTTTACAATACCCGGTAAGCTTGCGTCACCAACTTGATCACAAATAGCCACTCGCTGACCAGCTCTTAATAATTTAGCTAAATAATTTTCTAAAGCATGATGAGGAATTCCACACATGGGCATTTCATTTGAAGAACCCTTGTGCCTAGCAGTCAAAACAATATCCAAAATAGCTGAAGCTTTTTTTGCATCCTCTCCAAACAATTCATAAAAATCACCTAACCTAAAAAACAACAACTCATTCGGATGCTTTTCTTTTATTTCATTGTATTGCCTTAACATTGGAGTTAATTCGGCCATGAGCGACTAGAAGGAAGAAGAAGGGATAAGAAGATAACAAAAATGCTAACATTATCTTTTTTCGCCTTATTTCGACCAATTCATCATTTTGTAATATTTTAACAAAGAATCACTATTATCGCAAATAAAAATACACTGATAAAAGCAGTGTATTTTAAAGTATTTAAGCTTGTTCTTTTTTTCCTTGGTCTTCCGTAGCTTCAAGCGAAGGAAGGTCTTCCTCAACAGGAGTTTCTTCAAGTGGGATAGCTTCAATCTGCTCTTCCTTTAACTCTTCAGCCCATTCTTCTTGTTTATCTTCATCCTTAGAAACCGCAGGTTCTTCAACTTTCTCTGCAGGGGCACTCTCTGCTACTGCTGATGTTGGAATAGTTGGTGCAGTTGGTCTAGCAGTCTCTTTACCACTATCAAGATCCTTGACTGATTCTTCCCCAATCTTATCTTCACATTTATTACAATAATCTGGATTTTTTGCAGATTTTTTTACTCCAGCAAGACCTGAAATCTTTGCCCAAAATCCTTCAATTGGAGCACTACAGGCTTTACATTTTTTAGACATAAACTCTTTTTTATTAGTAATTTAACTACAAATTGAATGTAGCATGAAATAAATGATTATTCAAGTAAAAACCACCCTTTTTCAAGAGCGGTTTTTACTATTAAACTTTATAAATTATTTGATCTGCACACTATCAGCCTTGGAATAATTAATTATTGATGGACTATTACTAGATTGAATAGTTACCGGCTCAGCTCGGTATTCACCAAGAGCAGCTACTCGAGCATAGTACTTAAAGTAGTTTAGACCTTTACACGGTTGCCAATTCTTATTCATACCAAACTTTATCTTCTGATCATTAATTTCGTAAGGATAACGTAGACCACACCAACTCCTAATACCAATTGAGTAAGGTCTAGTTACGCCTTTCAAACCACTTGGTAAAATATCGGTTATTTGATAATAACCATCGACCGAATCAACAGAAATCTGAGGATATAAACGAACCTCAATTATATCTCCAGCTGAAAAATGATTAACCTGCTGACCATCCACATAATATTGACGGTCAACTGACACATACTGACTAAATGCCTGATCAGTTACTTTTTCTTGATAAATACTGGTTACGCCAATATCACCTTGTACGTCCTCAATTTTTAGCCTAGCCAACTGTTCAGGTAATAAGTCTAGCTTGAAGTTTTGACCATTTTCTAATTCTTTTTTGTATTTTTTCCCATCAACGTTAACAGTGAAACTAACTGGCCCAACATTCAAGGTTGGCAGACGCTTTGTCAAATAATTAACTTCTTCTAAATTGATCAAGACATCTTTAGTCCGGTGATCTGCCAGATAAGACCAAAGCCCTTTATGATATGGGTCATTCAGACCAGCTGCCAACACAGCAGCTAAACTTGTTGCCTGCAAAACATCATCTTGATCTTTGCCAGTTTTAATTCGGACATAAGAATCTAATTCTTCAGCATTTTCTTTCATTACCTCTAGATAAAGTTTACGACCAAGTTCACGATCACCGATCTCAAATGCTGCCAATGCAATATATAATTTTTCTTTAACAGTAACATCTTCAAGTGTCGCAATATTTTGAATTGGCAAAAGCACAGGCTCTCCCAATCCAGCTAATCCGTAAAGGGAAATAATTACTTCCTCCTGACTAGACTCTTCTGAATTTAGTTTTGTGTAAAAATACTTTGACAAAGAAACTTTATCAAATTCAGCCCCTGCAATTGAAGCAACTTTGGCACTCAATTCAAAGTCACTTGAACTATAAGGCAATAAAGTCAAACCACCTTTACTCTCCTGATAAGTAGCTGAATTAAAGTTATCTACTTTGTATTCCTTACTGAAATACTGCTTAAATAACTTTTGAGCGGCAACTTTGGAAACTCTCTGGTCCAACCGATCTCCGTACTGCCAACTTAATCGAAGTAGTCGATGATAAAGCTGTCCAATACTCTCGTCCATAAAAACTAGAGTTGTTCTGTCCGTTGCCGAACCAGAAATTTCCACGCCTGACTCATACTTATAATAATCCTGCACTTCTTTGGTCAACAAACTTTCAGCCACAGCAAATTTATTTATCAAGGTATCTTCAAGTTCACCCTTTTTGGCAGTTGAACTAATTTCATACTGTCCAACGCCAACTTCCCCTAGCGCTACGCTTAAAGCATCAAAAGCTTCCGTTTGTTTAACTATTTTATTCAAGTCTAATGCTTCAGAACTAATTTCATAATCAATCACATCACCTGAAGTTAAAGTTTCACCATATGTTCGTAACTGCATAACAGGAGAATCCCCTTCCAAAAACTTATCTGGTAAAGTTGAGTTTATAAACAAAGGAAGACTAACCGGCAAGGCTGTTACCTCTCTACCAGCGTAAATATCCTTATTAATTGCCTGCGTAGTAATTCGCCATGAGGTTATATTATCAGGTAATTCAAATCTAACAGTTGCGCGACCAAATAAATCAGTCTTGGCCATTTTGAATAAAGCAGTATCCTGAAAGTCTTCTCGCGCTCCACCTTTGTCATTGTGAACAAAGAAACCTTCTGCGAAATATGTGTGATATTTTTCAATATGTAAATTATAAACATCAACCATTTGACCGAATCTCTCAATGCTCTCAATTTTAACTCTTTGACCAAATTCATCTAATAAATAATCACCTACTTTAGACTGACCAATCATCTGCCAACCATTATTAACAAATACTCTATGCTCAGGAGTAACCCGCAACTTCCCATTAATTAGGTAATAGCCATAAACTGTATGCTCAAAAGTGTTTAACACTTTAGCTCTAACTAATTTCTTCGATAGCGGATCACTAAAAGTTAAGATCTCATCACCAATCTGAATTTCTTCAATATTCTTGTATGAGCCGTCAGCCATCTTGATCTGGGTACCAGCCACAAAACAACCGCCCATACCACTCGCATCAGGCGCCAAAGACAATGCTTCATGGGAAGCATAAGTCGTTTTTAGTCCAGCACTTTCCAACTGATATACACTGGCCAAAATATCTGCCCAATCTTCGCTCAGCTGAAAAAAGGCTTCATCAACCAAACTTAAATTCAAAGTTGCTGCAACCGGATTTCCTTTTTGATTAGTAACTTTAACTTCTAATTCCACATCCTCACCTGGTGCATACTCCTCCTTATTTGAAGTAACTTCAACATTTAATTCTTTTTCTGAATAATCATATCTGATTGATGTTCCACTGCTAGAACTATACCAATTGTTACTTCCGCTCTGATGATATTTCTCACCATCAAACCAAACTCCACTAACATAAATATTTGGAATATAGCTATCCTTGAAGTTAAATTCGTAAACTGGTTCAGTTGACAATGAATAGTCAACTAGACCACGTCGCATCTTGTAGTACAAATAATCTTTCTTTTCCTGAGAAGATAAAATATCATTATTTTTTGTGAATTCCAAAATCACACTCTCGTCTACCTTAAACTTAACTTTATCACCCTTAATTGCCAACTTATAATATTCGTAATTATTGGAACTATATGGATTGCCATAATATGAAGAGCCATACATTTGAGTGGATAAATAATTATTCCCTTGCTCATCAATGGCAATCAAGCGAATTTGGTAATAACTCTTTTCTTCAGTTTCAAATTCATAAGTAAACTCACCTGCGGCATCAGTTAAACCTGACATCTCATGAATAACTTTTTCTTCTTTTTCGTACTTGTATTTTTTATTAACGACCTTATTAATATAATCATACTCTTCACCAATTTCATTCTTGTGCCAAATTATTTGGATAATTTTACCTTTAATAGCTGTATTTGGCGCCACTTCTTCCTCATCAACAACACTCCAAAGACTCCCTTTGGCCCTTTTCTCTAAATCGTATTTTTTCACTGTGGCCTTTATTTTTGCTGTTAATGAATTCTTTTCTTTTGGCGCAACTTCCATCTTGGTATAAACACGAGAGTTATAAGTATAGACATAAGCTGTTTGATTAATCTGTGCCACTTCCGGTTGCGTTGAATTCAAATTTAAGTATACTGTTTGCATGTTGGAACAATATGTTTTTTCTAAAGTACACTTAGTCGCGACTGATGGCACCTCGATACGCGCCTCACCAGCTAAGTCAACCTCGACTTCTCCTTTCACAGACTTATTACTGGAACTATAATCTAAAACTAAATCTGACACGGGAGTACCTTCAAAAAATTCCGCATTAACATCAAAAACTGCAGTTTCTCCGGACCAAATCACTTTATTCTCTGGCTCAACCTTGATTTGATATGCTGGTTTATCGTAAGTCTGAATATTAATGTACTTAGTAGACAAAATCTCATCACCAAGTCTAACGTCCACATAATAATAACCCGGGACTAACTTTTCAAGCTTCAACTCACCAGAATAAACAAAATCAGGAGACACTTCAAGTTCTTGTTCTGCCAAACTTATTTCTTCATTATAATAATTATAATAACGAGCATAACTATTTTGCCGCAAAGCAACTGTAACTTTTTCATCAATCCCCTTTGAATCCTTGGGTTTTACAAATCCCCAAAATTTAATAGTATCGTCAGGTTGAAATAAATTTCGATCAGTGTAAAAATATTTCCAATACTCTTTTTGCTCTTGTTTAGAAAAACTAACAGGAACAATAGTTACATCACCATCTTTTCGAACCCTCAAGTAGTCAGTCTCATATCGATCTTCCTCGCTAAAAACAAAAGCTGTGTCGGTATTAAATTTAGTAATTCCTTGACCGTCAGTACTTTTAGTAATTCCACTGGAAATTATTTTAACCTCAGCATTTTGAACTGACCCTTTATCCACAATACTATTAACCCAAACTAGGCTTTCACTGGTAGACACCATAGAAAATACTGCTAATTCACTAACTGAGAAAAAAGTCTGTCTTTTCACGTCCTGAACAGTTGATTCAATGACATAAAACCCCGGTTCATATACTTCTGGAAAAACTATAAACTTATTGTAATTAACTTCTCGAACTTCCAATTCATAGTCAGTTATATGACTAAGGGTATTAGTGTCAACCAAAGAAGACTCGCGATTATAGCTTGCCCAAGCAGGATAATCATATCTACTTTTCAGCGCCTCTAAATAAGCTGTATCATTGGCCAAGGAATAAACATTTAACTTAATTTTACTATCAAGTAAATTTCGTTCGTAAACTTTGAAGGCTGGCTCTCTAGTTGGAGAAAATTCTAGATAATCACCGATAATCATGAAGTAAGGTTTATTATTTGAACCTCGCTTATAATTTACCAATGGACTGGTCTCAAATTGCAGGGTGTAATCTTTTACCATTTTTTCATCTGACTCCGACAAAGGTAACTCCTTGTCTACAATTATTCTGTAAATAGTACCAGGCATTAAATTCTTGGGTACAAAAACCCAAGTTCTTTTATGCTTTTCGAAACTTCCATCAACCTTTGGTTCAATTGTAAAATGTTTAGCAAACTCTTCCACATTGTCATGACTGAAAGTAAATTCAATTCCTGTATCAAGTGGTACCCCAGAACTTTTATCACGAGGCAAAGAGCCGATAATTTTGAATTGGTCTTTAGTTTGAAACGCCCAAGAATAATCTTGTTCAAATGTTAAACCGCTTTCTGCCATAATAGAGGCCGAAATTACAACACTATAAACAACTCGTGGTTGCAATGGTTCACTTGGAATAATCTTAAACTCATGATCATTTACTTTTTTAAAACTAAACTCTAATTCAGGTTTGATCTGAATATTCTCTTCCAATAATTCTGAATCTACGACTTCTTTACTTTTAATAACAAAAGCAGTGTCCGACTCAACGCCAATACTATCACTAACTGTCGCCTCAACTGTAAAATTATCCTGCGCGTATGCTGGACTAATTATAAGTCGAGAAAATTCACTGAAAGGTGAATCTTGGCCAGGCCAGTAATGACTAGCTGTTACAAGTAAAGCAAAAATCACCAGAACAGCTAGAACTGGAGATAAGCGCCTGACAGTAAAAAGTGAAGAAAATCCTTTTACAAAATTTAGCATATGTTTTTTTTGCTGCCGTTTTTCTAGGATCTTCGATTTTAATGCATAACGAAAATCATCAGAAGCAGGCTCATTTTTAAATTGTGCTTTTTTTAGCATACTCTCTGCTTCCTGTAACGGATGATTTTCACTTTTATTACGTTTTTTATTGTTATTGTTGTAATTTTGCATAAATTATTTATGTAAACTTTTGAATTTATTTAAGGCTCGATAAAGTAAAACTCCCACATTATTTGCTGAAATATGCATCGTTTCGGCAATCTCCTGATTGGACAATTCAGCGAAATACTTCAAATTTACCACCTGTTGATAACGGCCGGACATTTTCTGAATAATCTGCATAACCTTTTTCTTATCTTCTAAACTCATTAAATATTCTTCTGTAGTTTGTTTAATTTCCGCTGGTTCAGTTATGTCTTCAATATCCACCTTTGTATTTTTTAATTCTTTGCGATAATAATCAATTAAATTATTAGTGGCAATTTTATAAACCCAGGACTTAAATGATCCTTTACGTGGATTAAAATTCTTTAAACCACAAAAAACCTTGGTAAAGGTTTCTGAAACAATATCCTCAGCAATTTCACGTTTACCACAACGCTTAAATACATAGCCGTAAATTTTATCAAAATAAAAATCATACAAGACACCAAAAGCCTGGTGATCATGTACTGCATCTTTGACCAGTTGTTTTTCATTTTCCAACATTAATCTAATTATAGCACAAAAAAAGACGCTCTTGAATCAAGAACGTCTTGTGTTTAACTTAACGTTGGAATGGCCGGCAAGATTTACCTTTCTTAGCCCACATACCAACTCGGAACCTTTGAACAATCCGGTGAGTTCTGGATCCGTAAACCGGTGGCGGCTTGGTCAGGTCAACCTTGTCCGGTACTTGGTCCATGGAATAGTTAGAAGCAAGGAACTCTTGATGCGCCTGGCGGGCTACCTCCTCCCTTTCTCTCTCAATCTGCCATT
This sequence comes from Candidatus Falkowbacteria bacterium, assembly GCA_018674305.1. Taxonomy (NCBI): domain Bacteria; phylum Candidatus Falkowiibacteriota; species Candidatus Falkowiibacteriota bacterium. The sequence goes on from JABHAL010000001.1 coordinate 53,947, forward strand.
TGGATTTTGGCGGCATTTTGACCACCTTGGCTTTTTTCTTTTTCTCAGGCTTTTTCCCGTCAACTTCTTTTCTGGTTGCTGTCTTCCTGGCAACATTGTTTTTTCTTTGTTCACGAGATTTTCGTCTTTGTACAGCCATAGCTCGAAAAAACTTCTTAACCAAGTTAGTATACTTGCTCCACTTTTGTAGAGCACGAGAACGAAAACGAACAGACCATTGCATTTTGCAGTTGATCAAGAAATAGGTAAAACCAAGAGCACCTGCTCCTGAAGCAAAATTTCCTAACCAGTATAAACCCTCCCCATGAGTGGGCACCTGCACAAAAGACCAAACAGCCAGAGTCATAATCCCGACCCAGACTAAAAAACCAATTGGAGAAAACGGTAGATATTGACGTTTTTCATAAGGATATCCGCTCTTACTCCATAGCAGTCGAATTTCTGGATGCACTCTCCAATAAGCTTTCAACCATCCATCTCGACCACGAAGAACATTCCACACTTCCCGTCGAATAGAGATCGTTCGCCAACCGGCCATAAAAAATGCTGCACAGCCAAAGATAATTAACAAACTGCGAAACAACTTGGCAATCACTTCTGTGAACAGTAAATACAGCAAATAGCAAGGAACAGCTAAGACCTTAGGTATTGAAAGAATCTTGCGCCGTCTATACTGACACTCATCACGAGGCGGCTCTGAATGCAACCAATTTACATAGTGCCAAACCAACTTGCTAAACTTAGTTTCTGGCTCTTTAGCAAATAAAGCTTCTGGCACCTCCACTTCAACAAGCTTAGAAGCAACTGACCTCCGAGGAAGATCATATAATCGATAAAACTCCAGACCCTGCCAAGAAATGCACTGATAAAAGCGGCCATTACGATCACGCTCTAAAAGCCCCTTTATATACTCTTGGTCATCGTCACGAAAAGAAAAAACAAGCACACCAAGACGATGCTTGCCAGCACGCAGAAATTGCAGAAACTGCAGACCATCAGCAATTCGAAACAGCTGACGACGACCATAATCCCGATCATTCCTCCAATAATCACGATCCACCTTATCGGATTTTTCCAAGCACTGTTCAATCAATAAAATATGAGTAGGGTTCTTGGCTAACAATTCTTCACCCAGTCCAATCTGAACTGGAATTGTAGCAGAATCCATCTCCTCTTTACCACCATTGAATACTACTTTAAACTCTGGACTCAATGACTCATTTTCCGCAGCGGCTTGTAAATCTGACATGCTTAACCTCCATTTAAATAGTCAAAGTTCAATATAACTAATTATAATATCAACTAATTACAAAAATGTCAACCCCGCCGCTCGCGAACAGCTGGGTCAAGGACTTAAGTAAAATAACCTAAAAGCCCCCTAATGGGGGCTTCTTCTTAAATTCTTATTTTAATCATCAAAACGTGCCTCTCTCTCTTGCCTATCCCTTTCATCTTGGTCAACATTGGGTTCTCCTTCAATTTTCCTAGTTACTCTTTCATCCAGAGTTTCTGGAGCTTCTAAATCTTTTTCCTTATTACGAATGCGTCGTTTCATTTCCTCAATTAATCGGAGCAATCTTTGTTTTTCTTGTTCTAATTTTTCCACATCCCCCTCGCCTTTTCTAATTTTCTCCTCAATTCTTGATAAACTACTTTGCAAAGATCGCAACTCATCTTTTAGGTGCTCTAGATCTTCTTGGATGCTGGGTCTTTGTGGTGAGCGCTCCCCAAAACCTTTAAACATAATATTATAAGTTATTCTAAAATCGCTTTTATTCTACGAACACCAGCTGAACTGGATTCTTCTTTTCTAATTTTAAAATGGCCCAAGTCACCAGTTTGTTCAACATGCGGACCGCCACACATTTCAGCACTCACATCACCGATGGAGAAAACTTTTACCACATCGCCATATTTATCTTCAAACAAACCAACCACACCACGTTCTTTTGCGTCCATATAGGGGATTTCTTCACACACAATCTGCAAGTCTTGTTTAATCCAATCATTAACTAAATCTTCAACTTGTTTTTTTTGTTCATCTGTCATCTTCTCTTCATGGGTAAAGTCAAAACGTAAACGATCAGGAGTAATGTTACTTCCCTTTTGTTTAATATGTTCGCCTAAAACTTGTTGTAATGCTGCTTGCAGTAAATGAGTGGCAGTATGCAACTTCGTGGTTGATTCACCCTGATCAGCTAGACCACCTTTGAACTTTTGTTCAGCACCCGCGCGGGATAACTCTTGATGTTTTACAAATTCTTTTTCAAATTCTACTTCATCAACTGTAAGCCCTTGCTCGCCGGCTAATTCTTTAGTCATTTCCAAAGGAAATCCATAAGTAGAAAATAAATCAAATGCTTCTTCCCCAGTAATTTTGCTTTCTTGCTTTTTTTCTTTTTTACTTTCTTGCAATTTCCCAAGTTGCTTTAATCCATTCTCAAGTGTATGGGCAAACTTTTCTTCTTCCAAAACCAATTGATTGATAATGAAATCTTTATTATTTTTCAATTCAGGATAAACATCTGCCATTTGTTTAATCACAACTTCAGCAATTTTAGATGTAAACACTTCTTCAATTCCTAGCTGTTTACCATAACGAACTGCGCGACGAATTAAACGCCGAAGAATGTAGCCTTGATCAACATTTGAGGGTTGAACTCCCTTTTCATCACCTAAAATGAAAGCTGCAGCTCGAACATGATCAGCAACAATGCGAAAAGCTGATTTATTGTCCTCATACTTTTTATCACAAAGCTCACTTATTTTTTCAAATAAAACGGCAAACTCTTCAATATCAAATACTTCTTTTTCGCCATTCAAAACCGCTACCGTGCGTTCCAATCCCATGCCAGTGTCCACATTTTTCTTTTCTAGTGGAGTTAACTTACCAGCCGCATCTTTATCGAATTCCATAAACACGTCATTCCAAACTTCAAAAAACTTACCGTTATCTACCAGTTCATCAAAAGTTAATTCAGTGAACCCTTCTTCTGGTCGGGTGTCATAAAACATTTCTGAACATGGTCCGCAAGGTCCAATATTTAAGCCCCACCAATTATCTTCTGCTGGCAAAGCAAAAATGCGCACATTTTCACTTGTCCATTTACCTTCTTTATCTAATTCGGCGGTAATATTAACTTTAGCAAACTGCTCTTGCCAAAGTTTAACGGATTCTTCGTCCAAAGGGGCTGAATCATCACCTTGAAAAACCGTAATATAAATTCGTTTAGGGTCTAAACCTAACCAATCTTTGGAAGTTAAAAATTCCCAACTCCATTCAATAGCTTCTTTTTTAAAATAATCACCTAAACTCCAATTGCCCAACATTTCAAAAAATGTTAAATGCCGATTATCTCCAACATCTTCAATATCGCCTGTACGAATACATTTTTGTGAATCAACTAAACGAGTTCCACTAGCATGTTTTTCGCCCATTAAAAATGGTACTAATGGGTGCATTCCCGCCATAGTAAATAAAACTGTAGCATCATTTTCTGGAATTAATGAAGCTGATGGAATAATTTCATGTCCTTTACTTTTGAAAAAATCTAAGTATTTTTGTCTAAGTTCCTTCGTTGTCATATTAGAAAATTAACTATAATTAGCTATTTAAAATAATACAGCAAATTGCTATTTTTCGCAATGGTATTGACAAATCCATCAATATTTGCTATAGTAAATGCACAAAGACGGTGTGTCGCTGACACAAGCCTTAGGGCGTCGGCTTAACACATCTAGAGACTCTAAACCCATTCATGCAGTTAACATCTACGAAGGACCAGTGATTCAATATCACTGGCCTTTTCTTTTGTCTCGACGAGACTACTTTATTGTAATTTTAGTACATATCAACTAACATAGCTTGACTAATCTAAAAAAGTATGCTATAATGCAATTGAACGTGATGAATAGCGTGTGTCTCCCCACTCTTCAAAAGCCTTAGGGCGAAGTTGTGGGTAAATAAAATTTTGTTATTATTAGTTAGAAAAAGAAAAGAAAAGAAAAAATCATTCATCACTTAGTTCACTTGTTCGTTCTTTTGCAGTCTTTTTTCATGGTTCTTGGTAGTTTTCTTTTTTGTCTCGTGGTAGTTCTCAGCTGGTAGACATAGTCTACCGAAAGAAAGCTACTAACAGATTAATTCTGTTAGTAGCAACATTTTCACTGCATATGCAGTGAAAAAACTCGCCAACATGAGCCTTAGGGACTTGTTGGTTTAACCCCTTAATAAAATTAAGGGGTTTTTTCTTTATTAGAATAAACTAAAACTTGACATACTTAAGTATCTGTGATATACTGTTAAATCAATAAACAATGATAACTTATCTTTTTAACTACAACATTTGAAGGAGATCAGAAAGATGTCTAGCAGAAAGGAAACTCGGGTAGAAAAAGAGGCTCGGCTCGAAGCAACGGCTATTGCCAATGCGGCAGCTGGAAAGGTTGCCAACGCAGCCTCCACGGCCATCCTGGCCCAGGAACTGTTCGACGATGAGTTTGAGCGGGTTTACGAGGAAGCTTACCGCGACATTCTGCAAGATAAGCAGAATAAGGAGTTCTTCAGCGCTTGCGATGAGGATCCGCTTTTCAATGATGATCTTCAGAAAGAGCACGAGGAACTGTACTTCGCGAACCTCGCAGCTGAACAGGGTATTGCAAGGCCTCCGATCAATAAGGCCATCGAAGCATAAAAAAACCTACAACCCGGTAATATAGTTACCGGCGACCGTATACTACATTGTGTGCGGTCTTTCTTTTAAAATAAAAAACAAAGAACTTGTCAAGCTCTTTGTTGTGATTTATGTAATTTTGCTACTCAATAACACCGCCACCTAAGCACTCCTCGCCTTTATAAAAAACACAATACTGTCCGGAAGTGATGGCGCGCTGAGGTTTTGTGAATTCAACCCGATATTTGCCTTGCGACAATTCATGAATTGTCGCTACGACAAAATCGCTTCGATAACGAATTTTACATTTACATTTTAATGGTAATTTTGGTTGCTCACCAGAAATCCAATTAACCGACCTCACAATCAATTCTTTTGAATCCAAGTCCTTTTCATCTTTACTTACCCAAAGGATGTTTTTCTTTTTATCTAATTGAACAACATACCAAGGACCGCCGGCAAGACCAATCCCCTTCCGTTGGCCAATTGTATACAAAGGCAGTCCTTCGTGTTGGCCAAGAACATCTTCAGAACCAACGTCAACAATATTTCCCTTTTCAAATTTTATATACCTTTTTAAAAATTCGCCAACCTTGCCGTCTGCAACAAAACAAATCTCTTGTGATTCTTTTTTACTAGCCGTTGATAAACCATATTTTTTTGCCAACTTGCGAACATTTGGTTTAGTGTAATCTCCCAATGGGAACAAAGTATGTTTTAAATGTTTTTGCTGGATTTGATGAAGGAAATATGACTGGTCTTTGTTTTTGTCGCGACCCGCGCGTAACAATGCGCGCGGTGGTAGAGACAATTCATGAATTGTCTCTACCCGGGCATAATGCCCGGTCGCGACAAAATCAACTCCCATTGGTTTCAATTTCTTCCACAATTCCTCAAATTTAATATATTGGTTGCAACGCACACATGGATTTGGAGTATGACCACATTCATATTCATTAACAAAGTCATCTACAATCTTTTTCTTAAACGGAACTTTCATATCAATTACATAAAACGGAACTCCAAGTTTATTACAAACTTGTCTCGCATCCTCTGATGACTCCAACGAACAACAAATATTTTCTCTAATTTTACCTTTAATATTCTCGCTCCAAAATTTCATAAAAACACCAATGACCTCATGGCCCTGTTCTTTTAATAATGCTGCAGCAACTGATGAATCAACACCGCCGGACATGCCTACTGCTACTCGTTGTTTAATTTCATTCTTCATAACCATATTATAACAAAAAAGACGCTAATTGCGTCTTTCTTTATATCACACTATCCTGCTTTTTTCAAGGTCACCATCACATCTGGTAAATACTTATTATCTTTTTCATCAACAATCTCAATTTTATTATTTTTCATAAGCTCGTTCCACATAAGATCTGACATCACTTGCTTAGTATCTTTTATATCCGTTTTTAGATCTTCTACATCATTATACTCACTAGCACACTCATGGCGAACAGCAGTTTCAATTTCTTTTTTCTTGGTTTTCAGTTCTGCAATTTCTTCCATTAACTCCTGATATTGCTTACGGTTTTCAAAGGCGTCCTTGATAACCATGGTTAATTCTCTCTTTTTTCCTTTAGCTTCTTGGATTTCATTGTATAAATCCTGAATACGCTGTTGACCATCTTCCATACATTAGGTAAATGTTAAAAATTAAAGTAAATACAAATTCAAGTATAACAAAAATTCCCCTACTTAACAATTGTGTATAAAAAAATAGCTACTACAGCTATTTTTTAATTTTAATCTATCTATAAATATTTTTTTAGCAAGTTATACACTTCCTCATAATTCATCCGAATCTTGGCGCCCATCACCAAGGCAATTAATTCCGTGGTAGATCCTTTCGCCTGCATGACAAGATTATAACCAGCCTCATCAGTCCAGCCAGTCTTAGAACCCGTAATATATAAATCTCGATCTAAAATCTTTATGCAAGTATTTTTCACCCAGTAAACTACATCTTTGTTTATCGGTTCAACTTTGTACCACTTTGTGGTTGTAGACTTGAGAATATCAATATTCTTGAATGCTCTTTTCGAAATTGCGGCCATCTCAAAAGCGGTAGAAATATTATTTTCATTTAATCCAGTGGGTTCAACAAAGTTAGTTTTCGTTAATCCAAATCCTCTTACTTTTTCATTCATCTTCTGAACAAACTCATCCAGTGTCAATCCAGTGGCTCGAACGAGAACGTGAGTAGTATTGTTTTTTGAACCGACCAAGGTCGCGTAAAATATATCTTTTACTGTAATCTGATCCCCTTCTTTTGCCCAGAGAGTAGCTCCGCCTACATAGTCTGACTTCTGCATAGTCATAACCTTGTCCCAACCAGGATTGTGGTCAAGAAAAACTAAAGCGGAAACTAATTTTGTCATGCTAGCAATCGGTCGCACATCATTCATGTTCTTTTGAAAAATGATACTACCGGAATCTTTATCAACCACGATTGCGGACTGCGCAGTTAAAGCGCTCGAATCATTTTCCAAAACAGCCACTTTCGCATATGGGAAAATTGTTTTGGCTCGAATTAATTTATTTTCATAATCAATCTTTGAAGGAAGCTCTCGCCACTTTTGTTGATGATTATCATAAAAATAAATCGCCTTATCTAGGTCATTATCACTTTCATAAGTCATCGCAATCAGCTGGGCACGTTCCATAAACCCCGGTTTATCTTTTCGAATATCAAAAGTATAAAACCCAGAAACTGCTTTCTTCTTTTCAGGTAAATCATTAAAATTATCATTCTTGGAAATTTTAACTAATAGTTTACCCTGATGAAAATTTGGGAAAATTGGAACCCAAAGCTGTTTATCAACACTTTGAACTGTATACCCTCTTTCCAGTGTCGACTGATCAAAATCAACAATAACAGTGTCTAATGTTTTAGCATCAGCTGCCTGGTAAATTGCAAAGCAAAACACAATAATTGAGAGTAAAACTACCCAACGCTTAATATCCATACTTTATTTAATCGTGAATTCTAAACTTTAATGTCTCCTCTACTTTTTACTAATGCCGTCTGGTGTCACCTTGTAACAACCACCTTCATTATACTGACCTGAACCCTTTTCTAAATTAAACAAAATTTCATAATCATTTTCTTCCAGTTTCACAAGAGTATAATTACAGCCCTTACTCAAACAAGCATCTGGTGTAGCACAACTAACATTTTTTACTTTTGGATCGTTAATTGATTTTAATTCTGGCAAAACTTTGATTAATTCAGAATTCTCAACATTTGCGCACATACTAACAAATGACAAAGGACAGTATGATCTTTGAAAACTTCCAGTCTCATTTTTCACTACTGCCAATGCGCTATGCACAGCCTGCATATCACTAACTCGCTTAGAATCTCTTAATTCTTTTTCTTTTGCACTTAAAACCAAAACTAATCCAGATAAGAGTATCCCTACAATAACTAATACTATCAAAATTTCAACCAAAGTAAAGCCTTTGCTTTTTGTAAACATAGTTATTCTGTTATGTTATTTCTTTATAATCCCTTTGTCTGTCAAAAAGTAACAACCAGGTTCTTTGAATTGGCCAGCCCCAGTTTCCAGATAAAAGTAAACTGCAAATTCATCATCATTAATTCCTCTAATAGTATAATCACAAGGCTTAGTACAATCACTTTGACAACTTGCCACACCTAGCGGGTCTTTCATGTTTGCCACGGTTGTTAAATACTCTCCTAAATTTCCACCTACACACTGATGAACAAAAGCTCCACCATAATCCTGGGCCTCATTTGGACAACCCAAATCTGCTCCAAATCCGCCATATTCATTATTAACAAGTTGCAAGGAAGTCTGAAGAGCATCCATATCACTAAGACGTTTGGTATCACGAGCTTTTTCTCTAATATCACCAAGAGAAACAACTGCCAAAGATGAGAGTAACCCAATAATAGCAATAACGACTAATAGTTCAATCAAAGTAAACCCTTTAATTCTTTTCATAAATTTATTTATTAGTTTTTAAATACACCTTTTTCTGTTTGAATATAACATCCTGGTTCATCATACTGTCCAGCTCCATTTTCTAAATAGAATAGCACTGCCCAATCATAATCATCGACTTCAATAGGTGTGTAATCACACGCTTTATTACAAGTCGCAACAGTACAAACAGTATCACCCAAAGGATCTTTTAAAGTTGCAACTCCTGGTAAAAATTCCTCTAAAGTTCCGCCCGTACAAGTATGCATAGCATCCCCTGGATCACAATCAGCAACACCTTCAAACCCATATTCTTCTTGAACTAAGGCCATGGCTGTTTGTACAGCAGATAAATCACTAAGACGTTTAGTATCACGAGCTTTTTCTCTAATGTTACCAAGAGAAACAACTGCTAGCGATGATAATAACCCAATAATGGCTATTACCACCAAAAGTTCAATTAAAGTAAAACCTTTGACTCTTTTCATACTTTTTTTAAAGTTATTTATAATTTAGGTACTTTTGTTTAACTACTTATATATATTATCACATATTTGTTGAAATTTCATACATTGGGAGTACTATCGCTGTAATCATTAAACCAACTGCGACGCCCAAGACTACCATTATAAATGGCTCCATCAGAGACATCATATTTGAAATGAGATTATTAACTTCACGAGTATAAAAATCGCTGACTTTTTCTAGGACATCTTCAATCTTTCCGGTAGCCTCTCCTGTATCCAACATTTGAGGTAACATTTTAGGGACTAATTTATTGTTTTCAAAAATTTCGCCAAAACCTCCGCCACTCTCTATATTTTCTCGTGTCTTATCAATCAAATCAGAATAAACAACATTACCAACCATAGCAGAACTAATTTCCAGACCACTGACAACATCAACCCCACCAAGCATTAAAGTTCGCAGTCCAAGAGAAAATCGAATAACAGAAATATAATTAAACAACTTACCAAAGATTGGCAATCGCAACTTTATATTGTCAATATGTTTTCGACCAACAACACTTTTAGAATAAAAATATACAAGTATTATAATAACAATAATTATCAAAAACACCAACCACCAAAAATTAACCATAAAATCACTTGTCCCTTTCAAAATTCTTGTCGCCAAAGGAAGTTGGGCGCCAGTTTGGGACAACATATCCGTCAATTTAGGAATAACAAAGACCATCATTAAAACGCCAATGGCAAACAAACTACCAACCACAAAGGCTGGATAAATTAATGCGCCCTTGATTTTACTACGTAAATCATAATCCTTTTCTAATTGATCGGCTAAATATAAAAGCACTTCTTGTAAACGACCTGACACTTCTCCAGACTTGATAATATTAACAAAAAAATTATCAAAAACTTTTGGATGATTAGCCAATGCTTCAGAAAACTTTACTCCGCCTTCCACCTCAGTTGCCACTTCAACAATTGATTTTTTTAGTTTTTTATTCTTGGTTTGATTAACAACATCTTTCAGCGATTCAACCACAGGCACGCCAGCAGAAATTAAAATTGACAATTGTCGTGAGAAAATTACTAAATCTTTTGCCTTAACACCACCCAACATTAATTCCAAATTTGCTAAACCAGTTTTTTTTTCTTCAACAAATAAAACCATGAAGCCTCTTTCTTCCAAAATGTCCACAGCCAAACTTTCAGACTCAGCTTCAACTAATCCTTCAAATATATCTTCTTCTTGTTTTTTTCGTGCTCGATAACTGAATATTGGCATAAACTATCACATATCATAGATCACATACCACGTATCAATCACCAAGTCATGTGCTACGTGTTATGTGCTACATATTATGTGTTACGTGTTATGTGCTACGTGTTATGTGCTACGTGTTTACTCTTGCTCTTCAACTTCTTTGCTAACCCTAAAGACCTCCTCCAAAGCTGTACTGCCTTGTAGCGCTTTTATAATTCCGTCTTGTAATAAACTGACTACCCCAATCTCAGCCAACTCCTTCAGGACTTCGGCTTTTGGAAAATTATTAGCAATTAGAGAGCGCATTTTTTCATTAATAGGTAAAACCTCTGAAAAAACAACTCTTCCACTGTAACCAGAATTCTTACACGCTGGACAACCCTTACCCTTATATCCAGACAATTCTCCTTCTAAATTAATATCTTTTGGCAATAGACGACGAGGTAATTTAGCCAACTCTTTGCGTATTTTATTTGCCGTTTCTTCAGGTAAAGGTGTTTTTTCCTTGCATTTAGAACAGATTCGCCGACCCAGTCTCTGAGCAATTACTAAATTTAAAGTTGAGGCTAATAAAAATGGTTCTACTTTCATATCAACCAAACGAGGAACTGAACCAATAGAATCATTAGTATGTAAAGTCGAAAACAATAAATGACCTGTCAGAGCAGCGTGTACTGACATTTCCGCAGTTTCACTATCTCTAATTTCACCAACCATGATAATATCGGGGTCTTGCCTCATCAAAGAACGTAAACCAGACGCAAAAGTAAATTTCACTTCAGGACGAACTTGCGCTTGATTAATTCCTGGAACATTATACTCAATAGGATCTTCTAACGTTGTAATATTCACTCCTTCTTTGTTCAAAATACTTAAAAGTGAAAACAAAGTAGTTGATTTACCAGATCCAGTCGGCCCAGTAACTAAAACCATGCCAAAAGTTTGCTTTAGTGCTTTGTGAATTATTTCAATTATATTATCACTAAAGCCAAGCTGTTCTAGCGACAGGGCCTTGCTAGAAACATCCAATAACCTCATTGTCACTTTTTCTTTGCCTGACAAAGGCATAACTGAAACACGTAAATCAAATTCATGTTTACCAGATTTATACTTAAATCGCCCATCTTGAGGAACACGAGTTTCGTCAATTTTCAAATTAGACAACACTTTGATACGAGAAATAATTGAATCATGAACATGTGCAGGAACAGTTAAAACTGTAGTTAATATTCCATCAATGCGATAGCGAACACGGGAAGATTTTTCAAACGGCTCAATATGTATATCTGAAGCCCTACTTTCTACAGCATGCTTAACAATCATTGATACAATCTGAGCAACTGGGGCTCTTTTAATGACTTCCTCAATATTATCAGTTGACAGATCATCTTCGTCTTTTTTTTCTTCGCGCTCTTTTTCAACCTGATCAACTGCGCTGGCCACATCTTCTCCAAACACATTATAATTTTGAAACTTCTCCTGCCAGGCATGAAGAGAGCAAACATAGTATTCCACAGTATAACCTTTACTGGAGGCCCAAAAATCCAAGGCTTCTCGAGCATCATAATCTTCTGGTTTAGCTAAAGCTAATTTTAATTTTGTTCCATGTTTAGAAAAACATAAGACGAAATGTTGCTCTGCTAAATTACGAGGTAAAACATCATTCACTTCCGCTGTAAGTTTTTCAAGTATTAAATTAACATATGGGTGGTTATAAAACTCTGCCTCTGCCTGAGCTAAAACTTCTGCATCCACAAACCCACCCTTAACTAAAATTTCGCGCAAATCTTTGTCATTTGCGCTTTTTAGAACATTCTCAACTTCCTGTTCCTGAATTTCCCTAATTGCCTTTTTCCCAACCAGGAAGTGTAATAAATTTTTTTGGTTTTCCCTTAACATTAGAAAATTAAATTGTATTCAAAACTATTCTTATGATTATTCAACAACAGGTACTTCAGGCATTAAATCTTCTGTCTCTACTAACTCTGTTATAGTCCCTTCTTCCAATATCTCGATCACTATCTCAGAAGTTGGATCAAAAGGATTACTGATTTCTTTTTCAATTGAATCAATTTGCAATGGCCAATCACCATTTTTTTGTAAATTGATAAACTCCTCGTTGGTCAATAATTCTTCCTTGATTGCAGTAAACTCCTTTTCAATCTTACTGCTATTGCTACCAATACTAATCCCATCATTTGATATATCAATTTGCTGTTCTGCTGGTTGAAAATACAAAAATTCAGCCAACCCTAAAAATATTATAAGTAATAATATTATTATAGTTAAAATAATAACTGAAGGAATCTTACTCTTCTTCTTGTGTAATTGCATAACCTTCGCCAAAATAATATGTATTCATGGAAATATTGTAGGTATTGCCTTCTGGTGAATAAACAATTGACCTAATATCCAGCAATCTCAAATTATTTTCTACATCATTTAAAAAGTTTTTTAGGGTAAAATAATCACCTCCAGACAAGCTAAGGTTAATAACCAATTTATGCAACTCAACTTTGTCCTTCTTCCTTTTTTCTTCGCCAGTTGATTGTTCAGCCGCAATATCAACCGTCGACAAAAACAAATTATGTTTATAAGCTAAAGCTTCTAATTGCACAAAAACACTAGGCAAATCTCTTTCGTCCGGCAAAACCTGCAAGATCTTTTTTGATGAATCTTCTAAATCCTCATAACTAACCTTGATAGATTTTAATTGGTTTAATTCCTGTTCCTTGATATCCAAGGTTTGCTGTTTTTTTTCAATTAGACCTTGCCACTCTACGATATTAACTTTATATAACCAATACCCACCATAAGACACCGCCAATAATACAATAATCACAACCAATAAAAAAATTAGACGATATAACCGAATAAAACTTTCTGCAAAATTAATAAATCCATTTTTCTTTTTTACACCATCAGAAATTAAAGTTGGCCCTGCCTTGCGCTTGACCATGGAGCCCGGAACTTGTCTCTTCAGTTTAATATTATCCGGTTGATTGGACTTAACCTTGCCGGATTTATTAGGATTGTTCTGCTTTTTTTGTTCAAACATAAATTATTTCAATAATGCATCTTGTTTTAGCTTGAGTGTAATACTAAAGTCAATTGGGGAAACCGGCGCTACTTCCACTGCTTCCACCGCCTCAATTTCATCACTTAATTCCAGGTCTAAAAAAGTTAAATCTTCCACGACTTCTTCAGGTGCTTGACTAGCAGAATTAATTTCTACAGAATCGACAAAATCTGATTCCTTGAACGTCAAAAGCTGTTCTGCCACATTGTTATAAGTTTTGGCTTTAGCACTTAGCACTATATTACCATTACTTTGAGCAACAAAATTTGTATAATATACATCTTTAACAGTATGGTGTTCCAATTTATCCAAAAACTGCGTCCAATAAATATGATTATTCAGGAGAATCTGCAAAACCTGGGCTCTATCCTTTAGCGAAATTGCTTGTATTTTTTCTAGACTATGAGAATTAATTTCTGCTTCAGTTTGATTTATAGTCTGACCTAATTCAGCGTACTGTTTTAATAAATTTGTTTTCTGAATTTTAATAAAAATATAACCACCAACAAAAATCATTGAGAATATAAAAACGACAACCAATAAATTTCGTACTCTTAACCAAAACTGTCTACGTACCAACAATACATAATCCTCTTCCATTAAATTCACTTCAGGTTGTGGTCCTTGCTCTTGCCAATTTTTTTTGCCAAACTGATCTGCTAGCGGAGGAGGACTTACAACTTCTTCAAGCTGATCAGCAGTTTCCCGAATAATCTTTTTTCCTTTTCCATTCAACCGATTAAGTATCTTTGGAATATGCATTAAAAAAGTTGATTCGTCTCGTTTTACTGGCGCAGGTGGTGGAGCAAGAGGTGCAACTGGCTTCTCAATCTTTGGTGGGGCGGGTGGTTTTAAGGGCTGCGGAGATTTTTTTTTAACCATTCGAAAAATTCCTTTTTTTTGTTCGGGCTTAGCGTTTTCTAGACCAATCTCAATACCAACCTCCTGTTTTTTAACAGGTTGTTTATCACCCAAGGCATTTGTCTTTTCTTCTGGCAAATGCATCTTGAACTTAGGATCACCCATGGCTTGTTTAACTTTTTCCTTTTCCTGATCTTCTTTGTCCCGCAGGTCTTCTGGAAGTAAACTGATAGACATAAATTATACTGTTAAATTGCTATATTGTTATATTGCTAATTTTTCGTTTGTATACTTAATTAAATGATTTATTTCTCGAGGCATTTTTTCTAATGCACTTTTAATATACTTATATTGCTCTTCTAAAATTAATTTCCTATAATACGCTTTTTCCAGCCAATCCTGTGACTCCTTTAACGAACCGAAACTATATCGGTAATATTTTATTTTATCTTTCTTCGTATATCTACCAAACCCTTCTGCAATATTTGCTGACATTGAATCAATTGCTCTTGCCCACTGAAGGCCAACCGTGTTTTTAGCAAAGTATTCCCATTCAAATATAATTTTCCAAACATAGTTTGATATTTCAAGCGCACTACCATAGGCACTGATATCATTCAAGTCTAAATATTTTTTCTCCATGTTTTCTAAACAATTTAACAGTTTGACAATTTATCAATTTAGTTATTCAATATCGCGCATAGCTAATCCAAGCGCAGTTGCTAAACGTGGACCAACCTCTTCTAAAACTGGTTTCAATTCCTCAGGATAAATTACTCTGGCCCAAGGATTACCAATAAAAGTCCTTACACCAACCTTGTCAGTGAAATACTGTGGTAAATTAAATAAATTTGCTGTACCACCTGACAATACGATTCTTTCTATTTTTTTATCCTTATTATCTGGCTGTTCTAAATAAAAATTTATTGTATACTCAATTTCATCTACAATTGCCTGGACCGGTCGCTGAATTAGTTCTGGTAAAGTTTCACCTTCACCCAAAACTTCAGTATTACCTGCTAAATCCCTTTTGAACTGTTCGCCTTGTTCAATACTAACGTTTAAGGTTTCTGTTATTCTTTTTGTAATTCCTAAACCACCAACACTCACACTCCGATTGAGCAATGGGATCGAATTTTCAATAACTGAAATATCAGTATTAACAGCTCCAATATCAACTAAAATCACAGTTGATTTGTCCTTGCCGACCAAAGAACGGGCCAAAGCAAAAGCTTCAGTCTCCAAACTGATTAGGTCCAATCCAGCTTTTTTAAAAATTTCAATATACTTTTGTACCACTTCTTTCGCTGCTCCAGTTAACAAAACTTGTAGATTTTTTATAGTTTCTCCTTTATTTTCTTTTAGAGCCTTGTCGTCACCAATCACCTTCCAATCCAAAATCATTTCTTCCAATGGTAAAGGTAAAACTTTTTTTGCCTCCCACTCCACAGCAGCCGTAACTTTCTTAGGTGAACTTAAATCCTTTTTGCTAATCTCACTAAGAGAAATAATTGAACTAAAAACTGCTGGAGCAGGCAAAGCCGTAACTGCCCGTTTTGTCAAAACTTTACTTTTCTTCAAAACCTGTTTAATTAACTCAGCTGTTTTGTCTGTGTCATCAATCAACTTAGCACTGCCTCCCTTGAGTGAGCGCTCCAAAAAGCCATAAGTCACTAACTGTGCTCGTCCATTGTTATTGGTTAATTCAACCATCTTTATGCTACTGCCTCCAATGTCTACGCCTAAATAATTAGTGTCCATTGGTGACTCTTTGGAAAATAAGCCCATATAATTCTAAATTCGAATCTCCGAATTCGAAACCAGCAACTTCAAAATGGTTTCG
The DNA here is from genome assembly GCA_018674305.1 of Candidatus Falkowbacteria bacterium. Lineage (NCBI taxonomy): Bacteria > Candidatus Falkowiibacteriota > Candidatus Falkowiibacteriota bacterium. The sequence goes on from JABHAL010000001.1 coordinate 70,099, forward strand.
AATTGTGACATTCGGTATTCATATTTATTTTTCTTGTACTAATTATAACATTTTTTAACATTTTAATAAAATCTTTATCCACTTTTCAATCGGCTATTTTACCCAAAACGGTAAAGCCTTAGCAATCTGTGTGAATCCCGGTGGCGGATTACTAATGACCCTGCCCTGATAAATAACTTTTTCAGCTGGAGCTTGCGACTGCAAATTGCTGTGTCGCCGTTCAAAATTAAATTTTTTAGCCACCATCAAGCCCTGAACTTTAAGAGGCCAATCCTGCGCGGACTCCCCTTTGCTCCCAGTATAAATTTCACCTTCAGTAAAATAATTACCAACCATCTTTTTCACATTAGAGTCAATGTAAATATTTCCGCCAGTCCCATCCGCTTTTTTCAGTACAATATAACCCACTGAAGCTAAATTTTTTAGTTCAGCCATGGCTGACGATTGATAATACTGATTGCTCTTAATATGTAAATCCCCACGCACAACAATAGTTCCCGCTCCGCTCTTATCTCCTATTCCATTTTTATAATATTTATAATACAAAACTAAATCGTCTTTTGCATAATAGACTTTACCTCCCAACAAATAAGGCACCTGTGAACTATTACTAATATTCATTACCTCTCCATATTGTCCAGCCAACAAACCTTTGATATCCAATGGTCCCAATTCGCTTTGATAATTACTTTCCTGATCTGGCAAATTCAAAGCTCCAATCCGATCACTAACCCACCCTGAATCACTACAAACATCTGAATCTTCACATAAAGAAGAAAAATGCACGATACTACCATCACTTTGCAACATATAAGTTGCATTAAATTTGTCCTCTGGTGTAATGCCTTGTTGCAAACTACCCAAGCCTTCCTGCGCATAAATATCACCACCAACAGTTTCCACATACGGTGGGTGAACACTTACGGCTGCTTGATGAGGTTGAAAACTAAGCCACCCAAAGCCAGTATTATTACCATTTTCACCCCAAGCCCAGCCAACTAAAGAATTATCAGAATAATCAATCCCCGTTCCATAGTCGTAACAACTTTCGCAATTCTCACATTTTTGACTACTACAATTTTGACAATTTTGACAAATAGCGCCCAGTCCCTGCCCCTCATCATCTTTATCAGCAAAACAAATTTCACAAGTTTCGCGACTTTCGTCTTTAAATACAGCGCAATTTTGGCAAGCGTGTTTTTGGCCTGGCAAATCATCAATTTGCTCACCTTGTAAGTTAAACCAACCCTGATCCTGCAAATTAATCCAATTCCCCCAGCCAGATATCAATCCATGCTCTGATATTCGAGCAAATGGCTCTCCCCCTACTGGAGTTTCATTTAAACTTGAATCTAAGCAACTCTTGCCAAAACAAACCCAACCATCATTTTCTGACCAGGCCCAGCCGAACAGTTCACCAGTTTGTTTATCAAAATCTAAACCATAATCTGATTGCAAGCATTTATTATTGATCCCCTCGTTAAAACAATTCAAAGACAACCAGCCAATATTCTCTGACCAGGCATAACCACTAATTTTGTGATTTCTATTTGCAACTACATCCGAATTATTCACAGCCAAAAAAGCAAGAAAACAACAAAACAATAAAACAAAACTAATTGTTATTTTTTTTCTCATAACTAAATTAATTATACCACAAAAATTGTATTTCTAATAAAAAATCAGACTAATAGTAGCCTGATATGTTTTAATCAAAGATTTCTTTTTCTTCATGACAATGTAGAGCAACAATTCCACAGGTCATTAACAACAGCCCTCCAACAATCATTGGAAAAACTTCTGACACTCCAGCCAAAAATGGTAAAACACTGACAACCTCCTTCCAAAACACTGAACTGATCAGCAAAGATAGCCCCAATATTGTAAACAAAATTACAAAAATCTTTTCTTTGCGTTTCATTGATAATCTTTTGGAACTTCTGGCCAATCCCACACCCCAAGCATTGCGCCAAGGACAATAGAACTACAAAGGATCAAAGCCCCACTAAAAAAAACCTCCTGCTCTCCTAAATGACCGAATAAGGGGAGTACTACCATAATAGCTCCAGTAAGAGCTCCTATAATAGCCAATGCCTGAAAAACGACCAAGGCTGCCATTTTTAACTTTTCCATCTCCCACCTCTAAGTATAATCACGCGGATCAAAATGTGACTCATCCTCACCTTTCTTAAGTTCAGGAAAAACATTAATAATCACCAAAGTTCCCGCAGAAGCAACAAAGAAAGAGAGAATTAACGTTCCACCATAAGCAAACTCAGACAAACCAAGAACCGTACTAAAAGGCTTTTCCCAAAGCCCCCAACTTCCCAAGATCATGAATATAGCGATTGCCATCCAAAACCAAGCCGCGACCCAGACAATTCCCAAGCCAACGAACAATAGCTTTTTCATTTTTCCCTCCTGTTATTCAAAGAACGAATTATATAATATTAACTTAAAATTTATTATTAATCAAGGTTTGTTTAATAATAAAAACCTTTTAGCTTTCGGATCAAGCCCGGAAAGACAAAATGTTTTTTTATTTTTTATCAAGAGCTTGATTTACTAAAGCATCAGCTTCCTTATTTTGTTCACGATAAACATGTCTATATGTAACTTTTTGAAAGTGACCTTGCATGTTATAAATTTTCAAAAACTGCTGTGCAAGTTCTTGGTTTTTTACCTTATATTCACCTTTCAATTGTTTAACAACTAATTCGCTATCCAAATTAAATTCTAACTCCGTACCACCAAGCTCTTTAGCTTTCTCCATGGCAAAAACCACAGCCTTGTATTCAGCTTGATTATTAGTGGCCTCACCAATACACTTTCCCTCACTAAACACAATCTCACCTTTTTCATTTTTGATAACATAACCAGTCGCTGAAGGCCCAGGATTACCACGAGCGCCACCGTCACAGTTAATTTTTAAAAACATATGAGAGTTAATTGATTAATTAGTTAATTATAAAACTAAATCAGATTTACTATTTATCACTTATTTTTAAATCTTGAACTTTGAATTCAAATTCGCGACGACCATTCCACTCATTAATTCCCAATTCGCAAACCACATCTATTGTAGCACCTACCTTCAACTTCTCAAACCATTCTTTAGCCTTGCCAAACCAGAGCATTTTGTAAATTATTGGGGTGTGTTGCTTTACTGACATACGTAAATGAGTCTTTAGTTTTCCGATTCGATCTGCGCTGACAATTTGCAAATTATTAATTTTAAATAATGGGCGATCATTCCCTTCCCCAAATGGAGACAGTTCCACGATCTGTTTTAATAACTCAAAGCTAATTTCTGATATTTCAATTTCTCTATCAATCCACAAGCTCGGGCTCAGATCAATTTCTGAAAGTTTCTTTTCCACTATGCTATAGTACGTCTTTTGAAATTTCTCACGGATCGGGATTTCAGCAAGCGTAAACCCACAAGCCCCGGCATGACCTCCATAGCGAGCAAAAAAAGATTCCACACTCCTCAAACTCTGAATCATATCAAAGCCGTCTATACTTCGTCCTGAGCCGATTATTTTGTTACCAGAAACCGTCATTGCCAAAACTGGGCGGTAAAATTCATCACTCAGACGACCGGCAATTAAACCGATAATACCAGGCAACCAATCTTCACTAAAAGCAAATATAACTTTTTGGTCCTCAATAGCCGTGACTTGCCCTTTAGCTTCGGCTAAAGATTTTTCTATTATACGTTGACGGTTTACATTATTTTCCTGAAGTTCACTGGCAATTTTATCAGCGTCTGCCTGATCTTCAGTCACTAGTAACTCATAAGCCAATTTAGCATGGTTCAATCTTCCCGCGGCATTGAGTCTTGGTGCAATTTGAAATCCAATAGTAAATGAATCTATGTTTTTGGGTTTAATTAAATCTAACAGACTTTTCAATCCTGGCCATTTAGTTTGAGCTAATACAATCAATCCCCACTTCACTAAGATACGATTTTCATTAACCAGAGGAGCCACATCTGCTACTGTCCCAATTGCCACAATATCTAATATCCACTTTTGGTATCCCTCAACACCGCCATATTTTTGAAACTCTGAAGCCGGTATTTTTGATTCATCGCTCAAAATTGCTTGAACTACTTTATACGCCACTCCAGCTCCAGCCAACTCCCTAAACGGATAACCACTATCTGCAACTTTAGGATCCAAAATTGCATAGGCGTCCGGTATAATTTCTGGTGGTTCATGATGATCTGTAATTATCACATCTACCCCTTTTTCATTTAGAAGTGCCACTTCATCAACATTTGTTATACCACAATCAACTGTGATAAATAATTGCACACCCTGAACAATAAAGTTGTTCACATTGTTAACATTTATACCGTAACCATCCTTTTCTCTATGAGGAATAAAGGTTTCTACGTCCGCACCCAACAACTTAAAAGTTCTATATAGAATGGCAGAGCTCGTTACTCCATCCGCATCATAATCACCGTGAATAAGGATTTTTTCTTTCTTTTCAATAGCCTGCAAGATTCGCTCAACTGCCTTCTCCATGTCCTTGAACTTAAAGGGATCATGCATGCTCCCGTAAGCAGGTTCAAAAAATAAGTCAACATCTGATTGACTTTGTATTCCCCTGTTATATAATAGTTGTATGATTACTGGATGAAGGTCAGCAAATTTCAATTTAAATTCAGAACTTGCCTCTTTTCTCAGTTTCCATTTTTTACTCATAACTACATTTTACAATGAATAAACAAAAAATACAAAAAACCGTTTGGACAATTGTTGTTGTAATCATGATTTTTTCTATGGTCATGTGGACAATGGGCTTTATTTTTTATTAATATATTTAAAATAATAAAGAGCCGTGTTTTACGAAACACGGCTCTTTTGATTAAATACCTAAACCCAACCTGCGAGACAAAAGCCCCTGCATTCCCATTTGGTTCAGTCCCTTGATAGTCGATTCAATATCATAGGATACACGATGGTAACGCACAACGATCTTTCGTTGATAAAAATCAATTGTCACATAACAGGCGCGAGGATCCCTATCCCGTGGCTGACCAACTGAACCCACATTAATAATGTGCTTTTGCACGGCTGACAGTTTATACGGCTCATGAGGATAACTCAACCGCACTGGAGAGTTTGAACCTGTCCAAATTGTAGGCTGATGTGTATGCCCTACACATGCAAATCGTGTTTGCATAAACTGCATCTGGCCACGAGCTTCTTGTGGATAGCGAATATAATCCCAGCCTTCAGGCTCGTGAATACAGCCATGGCTGATGATTAAATTGATCGTCTCAAAAAACATTTGATACGGCAACTGACCGAGGTATGCCAAATCATCCTTACTTAACTTTTCCAAATTTTTCATCATGGCCAAGACAGCGATATGATTGTGGTCTACCACCTCTTGTCCTGCAGCTACTTTTACAACACCATCATCATGATTTCCTCTCACCACGATATTGGCATTAGCCTGAATCCACTGCACACACTCCTGCGGATCTGGTCCATAACCCACAATGTCACCAAGGCAATAAATAGCATCTGGGCTTTGATTTGGAAGATGCTTGCCTACAGCCTGAAGAGCTGGCCAATTACTATGAACATCGCTCAAAATAGCAATTCGAATTCCCATGACTTTACCTCTGTTTTATATGAACTACAATTCGTAACAATATAGCAAATTTACACAAATCTGTCAATACCATATTGACATAATAACCAAAATTAGCTACAATGCAGTGTCTGGTACTTGAAGATTACTTTCAAGTGGCGCGGCCAAAAGTCTTAGGACGATCAACCAGAGATGGAGGATCTTAGCGTCTAGAGTCCTTCCGGATTATGTGACCACAGCGGCACTTGTCCTAATCAAGATAAAGGCTAATAAACAAGCCCCCGCTAGGGTATAGCCAGCAACCAAAAAGACCGAAGTTAAAACTTAACTTCGGTCTTTTATATAGAAAATATTAACGTTTCATCACCGACAAAAAGGCCTCCGGCGGAATATTAACTTTACCTTTACCAAACTCCATCATTCTCTTTTTGCCTTTTTTCTGTTTGGTTAAAAGTTTCTGTCTTCTCGAATAATCACCACCATATAAATTCGCAGTTACATCTTTACGTAGCGCTGAAATTCGTTCTGCTGCAATTATTTTCCCACCCAGAGCTGCTTGTAGTTTAACTACAAACTGGTGGCGAGGAATTGATTCCCGTAAACTTTTAACGATTTTCTTTCCAGTTTGGAAAGCTGCATCTTTATAAACAATTGTACCAAAAGCGTCAACTATTTCTTCAGCAACCAAAACATCCATTTTTACCAACTCAGCAGATTTATATTTATCAATTTCATAATTCATTGACCCATAACCAGAACTAACAGTTTTTAATTTATCATAAAAATCTACAATCAACATTGCCAGAGGGATTCTATAATGAAGAATAACTCGCGTTTCATCTATAAATTCTGTAGTTAAGTATTCACCACGCGAGTCTTGAACTAAGGTCATTACATTTCCCATATAATCTTTCGGACAAATAATATCAACTTTCATAATCGGTTCTTGCATATGATCAATTACTGTTGGATCAGGAAATTCATTTGGGTTTTTTATTAAATATTCTGTCTCAGATAATATTTGTTCACGTTTAATCATCTTTGGAAACTTGGATCCTGGCTTTAAAATAACTTTGTAAGCTACGCTAGGAACAGTCACAACTAAATCTAAATCAAATTCGCGCCTCAACCTTTCTTGAAAAATTTCTAAATGAAGCATTCCCAAAAATCCACACCGGAAACCGAAACCAAGGACTGGCGAACTTTCTGGCTCATAAACCAAGGCTGCGTCATTTAATTTCAATTTACCTATTGCTTCTCGAAGTTCATTATACTCGTTACCTTCAGAACAAAAAATACCCGCGTAAACCATGGGTTTTACTTCCTTGTAACCAGCAAGAATTTCAAACTTACCTCGGTCTTCAGATCTAGAAATAGTATCACCAACTCGACATTTTTCAATTTCTTTCAAGCCAGTAACTATATAACCAATTTCACCGGTATTTAATTTATCTTTGGGAACTAAACCTGGCTTCAATATGCCACAATCCAAAACTTCACCCAGAGCATCAGTTCCAACCATGAAAATTTTGTCACCTTTTTTTACTTCTCCATCAAAAACTCTAACATAAGCTACTACACCTTTATATTCATCATAAAAAGAGTCAAAGGTTAAAGCTCTCAAAGGTTTATCTGCCTCACCTTTTGGGGCTGGGACTTTTTCAATCACTAACTCCAAAATTTTTTCAACGCCTTCTCCAGTTTTCGCACTACAAGTCAAAACTTCATCTGCTCGACAACCAACAAGATTAACTATTTCCTGGGTAACACGTTTTACGTCAGCTGCAGGTAAATCAATCTTATTTAAAACTGGAATAATTTCTAAATCTTGTTCAATTGCTAGATATAAATTTGCTAAAGTTTGAGCCTGAACACCTTGCGCAGCATCAACCAAAAGAATTGCTCCTTCCACAGCAGCTAAAGACCTAGAAACTTCATAGTTGAAATCCACATGTCCAGGAGTATCAATTAAATTCAAAACATGACCCTGATACTCCATTTGAGCAGGCTGAAGTTTAATAGTGATTCCTCTTTCTTGCTCAAGTTCCATAGTGTCCAAAATCTGGTCCTTCATGTTTCGTTTATCGACCGTTCCAGTCACTTCCAAAAAGCGGTCAGCCAGAGTAGACTTACCATGATCAATGTGGGCAATTATACAAAAATTTCGGGTTTTTTCTAACATAGTAATGGTATAATAGATCATTTTCAATAAAAAATCAAGATGAATGTTTCACAAAAAAAACAGGCGTAAATGGATACGCCTGTTGATAATTCAATGTCTAATCTTGAGAATCAATATCTTCCATCACAACAACAGAAGAATAAATCTCATTAAACTCTTCTCTACTTAACTTCCGACCCAATTCCAACTGTTTTTTTCTCACTGACAATTTAAATGCTTTATACTTTTTTACTCCGAAAGCTTGTCGTAAATAATCATCAGCAGTTTGACCACCCAGCATCAGGAATGTATCAAGCACATCGTCTTTTTCCACTATGTCAGAAACAGGACCACCAACGGAAATAATTCCGCCATCTTCTTTTTTTGCCATTTTTTCAAGCCACTCAGGATCTTGATTCATCTGAAGACCATCTGACTTAGCTTCTTCTGGAAAACATTCAGCCATGGCGCATGGGTAATTCATGCCTGATTCATCTTCTTTTATAATCGATGCCCAATCCTCCTCGGTGAGTGGCTCTGGGCGTACCCAATCCTCAGGTGGCACAATCTGAGCAATCGGTTTATCATACCGACTAATCACGTATCTTGCGCCATTTTCAATCACATTCCTAATGATCTCAAACAAATGTTTGTGGGCATAAGTAGCTGTGACGGTTCTGAGCTCCGGCAGTGAGACTTCAGCTGAATCATGACGAGTGACAAACTCATCCAGCTCCGCTTGAAGCAAAGATTTCTTGAATTTTTCCATAAACTCAGGGTTTTCATCAACATTTCTGAGAAATGACTCTACCTCAGCGGGATTACTCGAGCCCACCCCCTCCTCATAAACAAAATCCAGATCATCAACTCGCAGTGAATACAAATCCGGAGAGCAATTTCTGAAGAGTGAGTAGAGGCGAACATAATCAAAAAAAATCCTGGCCCCCACATAAACATACAATGGAGCTCCATCATTATCATTGATAATGAATGCGGAACAGTCTGCACCAATATTAAAGAAAACCTCAAATCCGTCAGTTGTCCAATCAAGAGCTCCAAGTGGAGAACCAAGTAACCGCCTACGACTGAACGCATCAAGGGCGGAGATATACTTCGGATTTACAACAAAGCCAAGACGACGCTCGCCATCAATAACATCAACGAAAAGCCCTTGGCCAAGATCTTCAATAATTTTAGCCTTAATTTGAACTCGAGTCTCATGAATATTAACTTCACTCAACTGCAACGTTACGAACTTTTGTTCTGGCATGAAGTCCTCCGTAAAAGATGAACACTTTAATTGTTCACTTGGGATATAGAAAGCAATTTAAACACGAATTTAATTTAATGAACATCAATATAATTTATCATCTCAGATAGTATTTGTCAATATATAAAAAAAAAGCAATTACTGCTAATTTTAGAATAAAAATAATTAATCCCTTCTTTCTCAATTTTAACTGTCTTAAACAGGTTCTTTCTAAAACCTGCCATAAAATTCACCTTAACTCAAATCTCCAATCCCCTCTTTTTCAATTTTAACTGTTTTGAACAGTTTCTTTTTCAAACCTGCCATAAAATTCATTAACTCTTCAGACTTAACAAGATAACCAACAATAACAAAAACCAACAAACCAACCAAACCAGCGATTAAGCCCTGAGAAAATACTCCCCAAAATCTTTGCATATCCACGAGCGAACCTACCCAGGTTTTCATGGATTGAGCAGCTACGCCCATTAAAAGCGAAGCAAAAGAAATTTTAGCTAATGACTTGATTATACCATCATGAAATATGTCTTTAATTTTATGACCAGCAAAAGCAGTTAAAATCACCAAATTCACGATTGAACTGATTGAGAAACCAAGGGCCAAGCCAAGTACTCCCATTTCTTGCATTAACCACCAACTCAACCCAACATTCACCACCAAACTGACAAAAGCTGCCCAAAAGGGTAAAACTGTGTTGTGACGGGCATAAAACACTCTAGCTAATAGTGGCAACAATGCTTGCGCAAATAAGCTTAGACTGAATAAACCCAAAGAGTTGGCCGTTAAAATTGTATCTTGCCAATCAAATTTTCCTGAACCCAAAACAACACGCACAATTTGCACTCGAAGAATTATTAATAATATAGAAAATGGGACTACAAAAAATAAAATTTGTTTAAATGTTGATTGAAAAGTTTCATTGAACTCTTTTTTGTTATTAGAACTAAAAGATTTGGACAAAACGGGAAAGGCGGCAATGGCAAAAGAAACTCCAAACAAACCTATTGGCAAACTTTGTAAATTGCTAGCTAAATTAAAAACAGTTAAACTCCCGGCAGCTAAAGTAGATGCAAAAATTGTAAATACAATTAAGTTCACCTGGGTACTAGCTAAACCTAAAATACGTGGACCCATCATTCTAATTATTTTTAAAAAATTTGAATCTTTGAACCTTATAATCGGTCGATAAACAAACCCTAGACGAAAAACGGTTGGAATTTGAATTAACAAATGCAAAACGGCCCCAATGATTACACCGATCGCCAATCCATAAATACCAAAATCCTCCACTAAAAACAAGGCTCCAAAAATTATTCCTAAATTATACATTACTGGGGCTAAAGAAAAAACAATAAAACGTTTGAACGATTGCAAAACACCACCAAACACGCCACTTAATCCTAATAAAATTGGGCTAAAAAACATTAGTCGTGTTAGCCCAATGGTTAATTGTAATTTCTCACCACTAAAACCTGGGGTTATGATTGGAACCAACCAAGGACTGAACACAGCCAGAATCAAACAAGCCCCAAACAAGAATAGAGCCAGAATATTTAGAATATTATTTACCAAATCCCAAGCAACTTGATTTACTTTATAGCTGACTTTTTCTTCATCTTTAATTAAACCAATAAAAATCGGAATAAATCCTGCAGATAAAGCGCCCAAAACAATTAAATTATAAACTAAATCTGGAACTCGAAAAGCTGCATAATACACGTCCAATTCATTACCTGCACCAAACTGACCTGCCAAAATACGATCTCTAACTAAACCTAAAATTCTAGATAACAAACCAGCCGCGGCGATCACTACAGCGGCTGAGGCGATTGAACTGAATTTAGTTGATAAGAGTTTTCGTAACATGAAAATATTAATACGTGATGTACTGATTTATACTGATATACATGACTGTTACTTTATGTTAATAACACGACGAACTTTAACGCCCTTGCTTGAAAAAAGAATAATTAATCCTAACTGCATCTTGGACATCTTAAGGTATTCATTAATTTGTAGAAAATCACTTCGACCGATATGTGGTCCAACTTTTAATTCAACAACTACTTTTTCCTCAACTATAAAATCAAATCTTCTCTTTATATCTACAATATTCTCATATTTTAATGTAACTGTAACTTGTTCTCTATACGTTCTTCCCCTTCTGAAAAGTTCTGCGCCTAAGGCTTTTTGATATGTTTTTTCCGGATGCCCAACACCAATTTTATTTTGTACATCATATGCTGCACCAATAATATCATGGCTCAATTCTGAATACACATATTTTTCATCAACATTTACATTATTTATGGCCATAAATTTATATCAGGATATCATGTAAAAATCACGTAAATCATGTATTAACCAATGTTTATACTAATATTCTAACATCTACTACGTTTAATCCTTTTTCACCAACAAAAGCTGGATTAATATCCATTTCCTGAATTTCCGAAAAATCAATCGCTAACTGCGAAATTTTAAGGATTGTATTTTCAATTGAATCAATATTACAAGCCTTCTCACCTCGAACACCCGTTAAAAGTTTGTAGGATTTAATTTCCTGTACCATTTTTTTAGCCTGTTGCTTACTTAATGGCGCTAACCGAAAAGCAACATCCTTCAAGACTTCTACATAAACCCCACCCAAACCAAACATTATTAATGGACCAAACTGTGGATCTCTTTTTAAGCCAAATATAATTTCCTTACCACCTTTTACCATCGGTTGAAGTAACACTCCATCAATCTTAGCATTCTTCTTATATTTTTTGCAGTTCTTAAGTATTTCATTATAAGCTGTCATTACTTGCTTTTTATCTTGAAGTTTAATCTTCACACCGCCCGCATCCGACTTGTGAATGATATCTTTTGAAATCACCTTCATGGCAATCGGGTAGCCAAACTTTTCTGCGAATTTACCCGCCTCAACTGAACTTGTAGCCAAACCAGAATTAATAACCGGAATATCATAAGCTTTTAATATCTTTTCACATTCCTGAAAATCAACTGAACCGTCTGCTTTGTTTAAAATTTTCTTAATTTGGTTTTTCTTATTTTCACTGACTTGTATTTTCACAAAGCTTTGCTTGGTTTGATTATTTTTATTATACAAATAAAATTTTTCTAATGATCTTACCGCTGTCTCAGGATATAAATAATGAGGAACATTATTTTGTTCTAAAAGTTTTATACCAGAATCTACTTTTTGACCACCAATAAAGCTAGTCACAATCGGCTTTTTTGTTTTCTTGGAATACTCAATTATAACTTCTGCTGTCTTGTTTATTTCTGTTACAGTTTGTGGAGTTAAAATTGTAATTAAACCATCGACACCCTTATCATTCAAGACTGATTTTATCGCAACTTCATAACGGTCCGCTCTGGCATCTCCAATAACATCCACCGGATTATGAATATTTGCAGTGCTAGGAAGTTCTTTTTTTAATTTTGCAGTTGTAGCCTTTTGAAATTTCACTAACTCCAAACAAGAATTAGCAATAGCATCTGTAGTTAAAACACCAGGTCCACCAGCATTCGCAACTATAGCAACTTTATTTCCAACCATTTGATAATCACCAGAAAAAAGTTTTATTAAATTAAACAAATCTGCTAGCCCTTCCGCTCTAAGTGTATTAGTTTGAGTGAAGGCAGCATTCACAGCTTCGTTAGCTCCAGCTAAAGAACCTGTATGTGAAGCAATGGCTGCCTGTCCTTCTGCGGATTGTCCTGATTTAACAATTATCAAAGGCTTTATTGCTGATAATTTTTTCGCTAATTTCATGAACTTCTGGCCATCAGCAAAGCCCTCCAGGTAAGCCAATACAACTTTAGTTTTCTTATCTTTTATAAAAAATTCAATTAAGTCATTTTCATTAATGCCACTTTTATTCCCTAAACTTATAAATCTAGAAAATCCGAAATTTTTTAACCTAGCCCAATCCAACATGGCGGTGCAAATTGCCCCAGACTGGGACATAAAAGCTACATTACCCGGAGAAATCATACCTTCGGCAAATGAAGCATTTAAATTAATAGTTGAATCAAGTAATCCTAAACAATTCGGACCTAAAATGTTGATTTTATACTTTTTCGCTGTGGCAATTAATTGTTCTTCCATTTTTTGGCCTTGCTTACCCACTTCCTTAAAACCTGCAGTTATAATAATAGCATTATGAATCCCCTTTTCCCCACATTCAATCAATACTGAATTAACAAACGGAGCTGGAATAACAAAAACAGCCAAATCTACTTTGCCTGGTATTTCTTTTACACTTTTAAAAGCTTTTAAGCCAAGAATTGCTTTGCTTTTTAAATTTATTGGGTAAATCTTTCCTTTAAACTTATAATCGATTACGTTTTTTAAAATTGTATAGCCCAGTTTTTGTTTTTCACCTGAGGCTCCAATTATTGCAATTGATTTCGGACTAAAAAAAGAATTCAGCATACTTAAACAAAATTTAAATATAATTTTTAAATCACTAATTCGCCCTCTCCCTTTCCCTCAATGCCAGCGGCATTAGCTTCGTCAGTGTCAATTACAAAAACGAAATCATAATCTTCAGCAACTCGGATTTCCACTTCTTCAAAAACTAGGGCCCTTGGTCCATCAATCTTGATTTTGACTACCTGACTATTGGTAAGATTAAGTTCTGCGGCTCTGTTAGGATTTACCTTTACATGTCGCTTAGCAACAATTAAACCTTCTTCTAATTCCAATTCCCCCTTCGGTCCGACTAATTTAATTGGTCCTGAACGGATAATTTTACCTGACAATCGTAATGGTGTTTTTATACCTAAATAATGACTGTCAGTTCGAGAAACTTCAATTTGTGTATGCCCACGACATGGTCCAATTACTCTAACGTTTTCTAAGCTTTTTTTAGGTCCAACCAAAGTAATTGTATCAATACTGGAATATTCACCTGAAGATAAATCTTTTTCCTTTTTTAATTCATATCCTTCACCAAAAATTGCATCCAAATCAAATTGAGTTAAATGAGCATGACGAGCTGAAACTTCAACTTTTACATTTATCATATTTTTTTCTTTTATTAATTATAATTCCAAAATCCTCCAAATAATCATATTTGAACACTATAATATTGAATTTCATATATATTATATCATTATATGGTGATTATTTGAAGTTGATAACTTAATGTTGACAAATAAGCTCTTTTCACCTAAAATATTATATAAACACAGTTCCTTACAAGTCTGGAGGCTTATCATGAATGCTAATAATTCACCATCTTACGATGAATTTTTTGCTAAAGTTAAAGAGAAAATCTCTGATGAACGTTGCCGTAATTTCATTGAAGCTTCCTACAAAATGGCCAAGGAAGCACACCGTCGTCAAGTTCGCGACGATGGTGAACGATACTTTGAACACGTCAAAGCTGTCGCATGGATTTGTTTAACAGAAACAACCATTACTGATCAGCTTCGTTTAACTATTATTGTTTGTGGAAGTTTATTTCATGACATGCTTGAAGACACTTACATGTCAAAAGTCCGTCATTTAAAAATCATGTTTGATCATTTTCATCCGGAAATCACCAAAGTTGCGCATGAATTAACCAAAGTCCCCAAGAAAAGACAACCTGATATTTTAAAACGCTGGGCGAGAATGTTATCCAGTAATTCAACCCCAACAAAAATAGTCAAACTAGCTGACCGGCTACACAACCTGAGAACCTTACTGCACTGCCGTCACGACAAAGCAATACGAAAAATCCATGAAACTAGAGACATTATTCTGCCTTGGGCTCGCGATCATTCTAAACTGGACAAAACCACCAACATGCATCCCAATCATCGTACAATGTTCAAAAGAGAAATCAATGGCCTGGCAGACAAAGTTGAGCAAGAGCTTATTGCAGTTGAGAAAGAACTTTCAGCTCTTCCCGTTCCCTAAAAACCAAAAACGTCCCCAAGCAACAGCAAGGGACGTTTTTTTTATTATAATATATTTTTTATAACTTTATTTTCAACAAACCATTTTGCGCTCCAACTCTGTAAAGAACAAAAGCGCTATTACGAATTCCCAACTTCAGAGCCTTTTCAAAATTATCCCATTTAACCAAACCGGCCACTAAACCTGAGGAAAAAGAATCCCCTGAACCAACGGTGTCAACAATTTTACTTTTCACTCCTTGTGATGGCATATAATAATAATTACCAGTATCATCTATTGCTGCTACACCTCGAGCGCCTTGTGTGACAACTACTTTATTTGGCCCAAAACTTTTAATAGTTCTTAATAAATACTTAGTATCTTTTAATTTAGCCTTTGGGGTTCTTGGTTTTTCGCTTTTAACCAACTGAGTAGCTTCATCTTTGTTCAAAACTAGAAGCTCAATCTCGGGCAAGAACATTCTCATTTTGTCATGTTCTTCCAGTTGCAGAGAACCTGGATTCCAAGCAATTTTAACATTACGCTTGGTTTGTCGAACAACTTTATCAAACTGCAAAGCCCAATCATGACTGGTCAGAGATGAAACATAAAACCATTTAGTTCGAAAGTTTCGTAAACCAAATACTTCCAAATGATTGCTTGCACCCTTGTGAGTAAAAATTGTATGTTCTCTATCCTTAACCGCCGTCATTATAATAGAAAAACCAGTTCTGTCTTCTTTGGTAACTCTAACCAAGTTCGAACTTATTCTTAAACCCTTAAGGTATGAGTAAATTTCTTTACCAACCTGATCATTACCAAGTGAAGCCATCGGCGCCACATCCAGTCCGAAATTTTTTAAACCAACTGCCACGTTCAGAGCACCACCACCATAATTAACAAACACTTTATTGATTGGTAGCTTCGCACCATATTCAACGGTCATTAATTTTTCTCGCAGTGGATCTTTTTTGGGATTTTTTATAATGTCAATTTCGTTACTGTAGAACATTATATCTTTAAGTGCGCTACCAACTGTAACTACATCAAATAATTTCATATTTTGTTTTTTATATGTATTTTTGTGTTTAATTTCAAATTTATTATACCATAAAAACAAAAAAAGGAACAATTATATTGCTCCTTTGTCTTCTATTTTCTGACTTAAACATTCCAGTTCTCTTCTTTTGGTTGAACTACGTCGTTCTGTCCCCAGTCTTCTTCTTCTGGCTGAACCAGCTTATTTTGTCCCCAGTCTTCTTCTTCCAGGCTACAGTTGCAAATATGGCCAGAGACCTGATTCATGTCATATTCGACACGATGTTGATTCTTTCGTTTTCCGAATATTAGTCTGCCAATCACGAAATAAATCACGATACCAACAAGCACTAGAAACATTCCAAAACTGAAATGAATCTGTCCACAATGCGCCAATAAATACATTTTCTACCTCCAGAAAAAGAGCCATTTGAACTGTAAATAATTTAACATATTTACAAATTTCATGCAAATTTACCAGACTATTGACAAAGCATGTGCGTTATGCTATAATCTTATGTATTATGTAAGATCATTAATAACAATGCCAAGGAGAAACAAATGCAAACGGATCAAGCCGTTATGACAGAAGAAAATGAGGATCCCTACAAGGATCTATCTACTAGTCGAAAATTTGCAATCCAAACGCTTATAGTCATTAGTTGTGTAGCCTCAGGACTCGGGATGCTCTGCATGCTCACAATCAGAGAACTATCTTTGGTTCCACTACTGCTCATTGGTTTTGGCAACTTAGCCCCAATGATCGCCCTTCCTTTGCGCCCCAAAAAAGATATAACAACTGGTTCCTATGCTTCAGCCATAATAAGTTTAATGGTTGCATGCATTTACCTCTACTTCGCGCTTATGATAATCAACTAGCTACCACAAAAGTAGGAGTTCAAACCTGAACTCCTACTTTTTATTTAACTAAGTTTTTCTGTAAAATATTGTTCGAGCTTGTCAATTTCTATCCGCTCCTGCTCCATTGAATCCCGATCGCGGACAGTGACTGTATTATCTTTTTCAAGAGTGTCGAAATCAACTGTTATACAATATGGAGTACCGATTTCATCTTGCCGACGGTATCTTTTACCAACATTACCGTTATCATCGAATTCGCAAACCCATTTTGTTTTCAGGATATCAAATATTTCTTTGGCTTTTTCAACAAGCTTTGGTTTGTTTTTCAAAAGGGGAAAAACCGCAACCTTCACAGGCGCTAACTCTTTTTTCAACTTCAGAACCACCCTTTCTTCATCACCAACCTTCTCTTCAGTATAAGCGTCAGACAAAACGGTAAACAAAGCACGATCTAAACCAGAAGATGTTTCCACCACCCAGGGTGTATATTTTTCTTTTGTTCGCTGGTCCGTATAACTCAAATCACAACCAGAGAATTTACTATGTTGAGTCAAATCATAATCAGATCTATTGTGAATACCCTCAATTTCACTAAATCCAAAAGGAAATTCATATTCAATATCCCAAGCCTCTTTGGCATAAAAAACTAAATTTTCATGCTCATGCCAACGCAATTTTTTTTCATTTATTCCCAGATCATGAACATAAAAATCCCATCGCGCCTGCTTCCACCTTGCATACTCTGCATTAGCTTCCTCAGGTTGAACAAAATACTGCATTTCCATCTGTTGAAACTCTCGTGTACGAAAAATAAATTGGCGGGCTGTGATTTCATTTCGAAAAACTTTTCCTACTTGAGCAATTCCAAAGGGAACCTTGACTCGACTGGAATCTAAAACATTTTTAAAATTAACGTAAATTCCCTGGCAAGTTTCACCACGCAAATAAGTTGGATCTTCATCCAACCTACCAGTAAAGTTGCCTAAATTTGATTTTACTAAGAGGTTGAAACTTCTAGCATCTGTAAAATCCTTTGATCCACAGCTAGGGCACTTAATCTTATCCTTATTTTCCTTGAATAATTTATTAATCTCTTCTTCTGACATTTTTTCATCAGCAAAGACATCTATCGCTTCTAATAAATGATCCACTCGAGAACGAGCATGACATTTTTTACATTCTGCCAACGGATCAGAAAAACCGTTCACATGACCACTGGCTTCCCACACTTTTGGAGACATAAAAATTGCTGAATCTAAGCCGACAATATTTTCTCGGCTTTGGACCATGTTTTTCCACCAAGCATTTTGAATATTGTTCTTTAATTCAACTCCATATGGACCATAATCATATACAGCGGCCATACCACCATAAATTTCCGATGATGGATAAACGAATCCCCGCCTTTTACTAAAACTTATAATTTTCTCTAATGTTTTTTCACTCATATGAAATAAACAAGCTTTCTTAAAGCCCAAGAAGATAGCTCATGCATCTCCTTTCAACTTTATAAACTTGATAAACTTTTCATTACTCAATTAAACTGACATTATTTCTTTTTCTTTATCCTCTGCTAACTCTTGTAATTGCTTATTTAATGTCTGAACCTTTTCATCCAGCTCTTTGATATAGGCATATTTATCATCTTCTGTGATTTCGTTGCTCTTCTCACCTGAAATGATTGCCTCTTTTACCTTTTCCCGAACTGAACGCACAGCCACTTTGGCTGCTTCTAATTTTTCATTCATACCCCTAACCATCTCTTTACGGTTTTCTTCAGTCATTTGTGGAACGGTAACTCTCACCAAGGTACTTTCTCCAGACACACCAACACCTAAGTCAGCGTAAGTAATAGCTTTTTCAACTTCTTTTAATAAATTTTTATCCCATGGCTCAACTGTCATAACCCTAGCCTCTGGAACAGAAATACTTGAAAGCTGATTTATAGGAGTTTTCACCCCATACGCATCAACCAAAATATTTTCAAGCATCGCTGGATTTGCTCGACCTGCTCGAATTGTCGCTAACTCTTTTTCAAAATGCTCATTTCCTTTTTTAAAATCCCCCTCATGCTGTTCAATGTATTGATTTGACATATTTCTTAAGCGAGACCAGCGAGATCAGCGAGACCAGTTTAAATTTTTACTCGTCTTGCTTGTTTAACTTGTCTTGCTTGTTTAACTTGTTTTACTTGTCCTACTTTCTTACTTTTGTTCAACAAACTTAGCACCAACAAAGATGTTAGCTGTTTCCTTGGGATGAACCATTATTTCTCCAGCAACACGAGTAGTTGGCATTTGTTTAATTACCCAATTTTCTCCACCATCCAATGTTTTGTATATAGCTGAATTAGTACTGTAGTAAATATAATTTTCATTAGTTGGATCAATCTCCAAAGAATAAATAACTTCTGCACCTGGCGGAGTTACAAGTTTAACTTCAGCCCAAGTTAAGCCTCCATCTAAACTACGCAAGACACCATATTTATTGGCATATAAAATCAAATTTTCCTTACTCTCGGAAACTTCAAAATCATAATACTTTTTTGCTCCACTAAAATCTTTCATAGCCTTATTTAGACCTGTCCAATCATCACTATCAATATCTTTTTTATATAAACCTGTTCCACTCACACCGACATAAAGTCGTCGACTATCAAAAGAATCAACCACAATTTTCTTTACTCTGCTCGGAAACTTTTCTAGCATTTTCCAACTCTGACCACCATCAGAAGTTTGTAAAAAACTACCATCAGACAAACCTGCATAAATAATAGTTGGATTATACCAATCAATCTGCAAGGCAGATACTATTTTCTCAGAACTATCAGTGAAATACATTTGTTTCCAATTACGAGCGCAATCTTCGCTCTTGAAAATGTTATTACTGACGGCCGCGTAAAGAGTGCATTTATCCTTGGTGTTGATCACAATGTCATAAACCAAACCAGCTGGTAATTTCGAAGACTTCATCCAGCCCAATCCCCGATTGTAGGAATAAAACAAACCATCTCCCCTAGTGGCTGCATACATAGCCTCCTGATCACTTGGATCAAAACGCATAAGATAAATGTCTGTATCAGAAATTGTACCAGGAGTTTCACCTGGAGTCATTAAATTGCTACGGTTCTTCCATGTTTCGAACCGATCATCAGTCATAAATACACCACCAAGGTTTGATTTTGTTGTTCCTGATTTTTTCAATTTAATACAACCTGTAGTGCCAAAAATTAATACACCGACAACTAAAAGTAAAAAAAATTTCCTCCTCATATTTTTGATTTCACGAACCCACAAAATCACTAAATCACGAAACCATTACCGTAAATGCATTTTGTGTTTTTGTGTTTTCTGTGTTTTCGTGTTTTATTTTATATGTTTAATAATAAATTCTCTAATAATAATCGCGGATTTACATTTTGTAATAACAACCTTTTTGCTTGTTCAATTTTTCCTAAAAACCCAGACAATCTTTTTACTGAATATTTATCTCTAAACTGCTTCAACTCCTGAACTAAAAATTGATTAGTCAATAAATCATCACGATAATTAACTGTCAACAGAACGTCTCGAGTTAAAGCAGATAAGTAGTCAAGTTTTTTAATTATTTCTTCATTATTTGTCTTTTTACCTACCATCTTTTCAATAAATTGAAAGCGATCAATTATACCCGAACCCAATAGTTGTAATAGTTCTTTATTAATGAATTGATATTCTGTAAGCTTGTCTTCCTTGTTGAACATTTTCATGGCCATGGTCGGTCTCCCCTGAGCCATGCTCGCCAATTCTTTAGCTAAATTTCTAGACGCACCCCGGCCCAATAAATAATCATAAATAGATTGCCGTGTAACTGGCAAAAATTTAATAAGTTGAACTCGGGATAAAATCGTAGACAACAAAAGATCTTTACTTGGACTGATTAAAATTATAATTGTACGCGGGGTTGGCTCCTCTAGAGTTTTGAGTAAACAATTACTAGCTTCCTGGCTAAGCAACTGTGCCTCCGGTATAAGTACAATTTTATAAGAATTCATGAATGAGCGTTTCGCCACTTTACCTAGCAACTCCCTAATTTGCCCAACTGCAATCTGACCCTTTTTTTTACCAGTCTTTTCATTAATCTCACGTTCCACAATATAAAGATCCGGATAAATTTTTTTGTCAAACTGAACACAGGCAGAGCAAATTCCACATGGCAAAGCTCCCTTGACCTCTCGTGTCTTCTGATAATGATCATAGTTCTCACACAACAATGACTGAGCAAATTTTTTCGCAGCTGAGGTTTTTCCAACTTTTGCTGGTCCAAAAAACAAATAAGCATGTGAAATTGATTCATTAACCACATTCCTTTGTAAAAACTGTTTTATTCGCTTATGTCCGATGATTTGCCAGTTGAAATCTATTTCAGTACTCATATAATTATTTTAGCAAAATTCTTTTCAATTGCCAATTAAAAGACTTAAAGTTTGCTTTGCACACTGCTGCCAGGAAAACTGCTCAGCTTGCCGAAGGCCCTTGACCTGCAAAGACTCCTGAACCTCAGGATTTAATAAAACCTGCTCCAATCGAGCAACTATTTCTTCAGATTTTTCCGGATTGAACATCAAGGCTGCGGATCCAGCCGCCTCCGGAAGACTAGTCGTATTGGAACAAATAACCGGACAACCGCAGGCCATAGCCTCTATCACCGGGATGCCAAACCCCTCAAACAAAGAAGGGAAAACAAAAAGATCAGCCCCATTTAACCAACCTGGCAATTCCTTATCAGCAACCCAACCTGGCATAATCACTTCATTTTCCAAGTTGTACTTCTTGATATTTGCCTGCACTCGATCAAAGCCAAAAGCTCCCTTTCCTATTAAAACCAACTTATGCTTATTTTCAGGATATTTAGTTTTGAATTGACCAAAAGCTTCAACCAACCTTGGTGTATTTTTCTTTTCTTCCAATCGTCCAATGAATAAAATATATGGATCTTTAAGTTTTGGAGTTAAATTATCAAGCTGTTTGTAGTTTTCATTATCAAAACCATTTAAAACTACCTTAATTTTATCTAAAGAAATTTTATAAAATTCACTAATATCATGCTTTGAATATCGAGACACAGTAATTATCTTATCTGCGAAACGTTTAATGAAACGAATTGTGAGCCTGTGATAAAGTTTATCTGCCCATTTATATAATTCAGGAAAATGCTCAAAGCCAATATCATGAACAGTTACAACTACACGTTTCGGATTAAACAAAGGAATAGTATGCGCTGGCACAAACAAGACATCAGGTTTTTTTCCGAATAACATCTCCCAGGACAATCGACCCAAAGTCCAAAATCGCGGTAAAGGCCATTTTAAAATTTTCTCTTCGAAATTGTCTGGACACTTGGCCAAATCACCCTTCAATGGTTTGTCTGTATATAAAAAATAGCGGTTCTCCTTATCAATCTTTTTGAACTGTTCAATCAAATGATAAGAATACCACTCTACGCCTGTCTTTTTATCTTTATTTGCTCGTGAAGCATCTATCCCTATTATCATACCATTATGCGAATGTGCTAATTATATGCTAATCTACAGATTGCGAATAAATAATAATTAGCAATTCGCGTTATTTGCATATAATTAGCAAATTCGCATCATCTTTTACTTCGTTGCTAAAATTGAACGTTTATATAATTCCAAATTGTCTAGAGCGATTCCGGTTCCCTTGGCAACACACAAAAGAGCATCATCAGCCACGTAAACTGGAACACCTACAGCTCGAGAAATTAATTGGTCAATATCACGGAGTAAACTACTACCACCGGACATAATAATACCTTTATCAATAATATCAGCTGACAACTCTGGTGGTGTTTGATGCAAAACTTCCTTGACTGCCTCCACAATTCCCTGTAAATCTTTTTGCAAAGCTTCCGTCACATCATTTGAACTAATAGTAATCGTCTTGGGTAATCCCGCAATCATATCTCGACCACGAATATCCAAAACTGCTGGGCCTTCACTATACATAGCTGAACCAATTTCAATTTTAATATCTTCAGAGGTTCTTTCACCAATGGCCAAATTGTATTTACGACGAATAAACTCAGCAATTGAAGTGTCAAACTTATTTCCACCAATTCGAACTGAAGCTGAGGCCACCACACCACCCAAAGAAATAACTGCAATCTCAGAAGTTCCACCACCAATGTCAATAATCATATGCCCAGAAGCACTACCAATTGGAATATTGGCACCAATAGCTGCAGCAATAGGCTCTTTGATAATATAAGCTGCTCGCGCACCTGCCGCGATAGTAGCATCAATTACTGCCCTTCTTTCGGTTGAAGTTATACCCGCTGGGACAGCTACCATAACTTCCGGTCGAAATAATTTAATTCCACCCACGGCTTTATTAATAAAATACCGAAGCATTGCTTCAGTTGTCTTGTAATCAGCGATCACACCATCTTTTAATGGACGGCTAGCAATAATAGTGTCCGGTGTTCTACCAATCATTTCTTTAGCTTCATCACCAACTGCCAGAATCTTTTTATCTGTCATGGAAATAGCAACAACAGAGGGTTCGTTAATTACGATTCCCCTCTTTGGTAAATGCACTAAAGTATAAGTTGTACCGAGGTCAATTCCAATCTTACGGATAAACATAACATTCTTAAACTCTAATCTCCAAATCCTAAACTCTAAACAATATTCAATTTATAAAATTTAAAATTTAAATTTATCTCGGATTTAGATATTAGGATTTAGGATTTAAATCTTCCCCTCTTCTTTATCTTGTTTATATTCTAATAATCTATCAGCTTTAATTTTTGATTCTTGCTCAAGAAAATACTTATTCACACCTGGAATCATTTTTAACCATTCAGTAATCAACCGAACAACCTTGCCAATCTTTACTTTCGCTGACTCCAAAAGTCGTTCAACTGCTCTGGCCGTTTCCTCACCCTTTTGTCTAAATTCAGCTTTACGATTTTCTGGTAATTCCTTATATAAATCATCAAGACCTTCTGAAAGTATTTTTTCAATTTGCTGCAGATCTTCACTTTTAAAAGCCTTAACCTCTGACGGCTCATCTTCATTAGTGGGTTGAGCCGATTGCACAGTTGAAACAGCTGCTGCTTCTGATTCCTGAACTGGAGCAACAGCTTCTGCAGCCTGCTCAGGAGTGTTTTCACTTTCAGTCGGAGTCTCAACTACTTGTTGAACTTGAACATCTTCTTGCGGAACTTCTTGTTCTGGCAAAACGCTTTCCTGTGTTGGGGCATTTGTTTTGGTTGTCATATATTGTTTTTATTTTACTTGTTATAACAAAAAAATCAATGTCTCATTATACACAATCAATTATACTATACTTCATGGGTAAATGCAATCAACAAATTAACACTTTTTAACAAGATAATCAACCCTAATTTTAGATAAAAACTAGGTCTACATATTGACTTTTTAAAAAATATATGCTATAATGATATGAATTTAACAAAGAGGGCTAAAATGACGACTGGAAGCATGAACCTAGACACCCTGATTTGCCTTGTTATTTTCTGCGGAGTGATGTTCTTCTTTTATGAGCTGGGCACAAACGTCTTACTGCCCAAATCGTGGAAGAAAAAACTGGACAAAGCGCTGAAAAAGTTAGGGGGAAATCTGGTAAATGCAACTGGCCACGGAATGTGGTTCGTCATTACCCTCCCCTTTCGACTTATCGGAGCTATCATCCAGGCCGCCCGCAACCGATCACCTTAACCTCAACCGCTGCTACTTGAAACCTCAAGTGGCAGCTTTTCTTTTAAATGCTTTTCAAAGCTGCTTTCACCTCTGCCAAGGTTTTAACCTGAACTAGTTTTTGTCTATGTTTAGACGCACCTGGGAAACCTTTAAAATACCAACACAAATGTTTACGTAATTCAACCAAACCATGTTCACCTTTGGTTTGATAATTCAACTTGGCGTGCTCCAACGCGATTTTTTTTATTTGTTTTAAATCTGGATGATTAAATTTACCTTTTTTCAAGTAATCATTAATCTGACTAAAAAGCCACGGTCGACCATAAATACCTCGAGCTAAACCAACACCATCCATGCCAGTCAGCTCCAACATTTTTTTAGCATCTTCTGGCTCATTAATTCCTCCGTTGCCCAAAACAATTCCTTTGAATTGTTGTTTAGCCAACTTCATCATGTCATAATTAACTTCACCACTAAAAGCTTTTTCATAAGTTCGGCCATGCAACATTAAAGTGGTCACCGGCAAATCTTTAATCTTATCAATAAAATCTAACACCGTTATTTTTTCCGAACTGTTTTTTTTATTAATCGAAACTCGAGTTTTTACAGAAACGGGTAACTTGGTTGCTTCACAAACCGCCTGAACTAATTCATAGCACAAGTTTAAATCTCGAAGCAAAGTAATACCACCCTCATGTGCAACGACCTTTTTTGCAGGACATCCGAAATTAATATCAACACCATCAAAGCCAGCTTGTTCCACTATTTCCACTGCCTTAGCAATCAACTCTGGTCGTTTACCAAACAGTTGAACAACCACGGGTGTTTCCTTTTTATTCAAATCCAGCATCTGCATTGTTTTTTTTGAATCATAATACAGTGCGTCAATTGAAGTCATTTCAGTATACACAACATCTGCACCATTTTTTCGACAAAGCAAACGACAAGCAGAATCTGTTATTCCCGCTAAAGGCGCTAAAGCTATAATTGGTTTCTTAAATTTTAGCCAAAAATTACTCATAAATGTTGCTATATTGTATAAAATGATTTTTTTGATTAAATGGCGATAACAATATTACACAAAAAAAGCTGCTTTACATCAAGCAGCTCTTTATTATTTTTTCTTTATTACAGTTGAATCCGCTGCGTCTTCGATCAACCATCCCAGATCTTCAATTTCTTTTCTTAAATCGTCAGCCTTGTCCCATTTCTTATCTCGTCTAGCTTGTAAACGTTTATCAATCAAAACTTGAACTTCTGCTGGAATATTAACTTCCTCCTTATGTAAATTTTCTAAATTTAAACCGAAGACCTTATCAAAAGCAAGCAAAGTCGCTCGCTTGTCAGCATCTGAACTGTCAGATTTAAGAACATCCCAAGCAACTGCCAGCGCCTGAGGAATAGATAAATCATTGTCAATATACTCCTTGAACCTATCAAAAACAACCTGATCAACCTGGCCGTCAACTTTACCTAAATCCATAAACTTCTTTTTGAATTTATCCCAACCATTTCTAGCATTGGCCAAGGCCTCCCAACTAAAATTTAACTTACTGCGATAATGTGATGACAAACAAAAGAATCTATATACTATTGGATCAAAACCTTTATTCTCAATGGTTTGCAGAGTTATAAAATTGCCTTTTGATTTACCCATCCGACCATCATTAATTAACAAAAATTCACTATGTAGCCAATAATTAACAAAAGTTTTTCCTGTAGCAGCTTCGCTCTGGGCAATCTCATTAGTATGATGCACAGGAGTAGCATCAATCCCACCTGTATGAATATCTAAAGTTTCACCCAAATATTTCATGCTCATAGCGGAACATTCTAAATGCCAACCAGGAAAACCGACACCCCAAGGTGAATCCCATTCCATCTGGCGCTTTTGTTCCTTTGGCGAAAATTTCCACAACGCAAAATCAGTTGGATTTCTCTTTTCAGAATTAACTTCAACTCGCGCGCCTTCTTCTTGTCCTTCTAAATTTAACTTGGCCAATTTTCCATATTCCTTGGACTTGCTGGTATCAAAATAAATCCCATCTGATATTTTATAAGTAAATCCATTTTTCTCTAACATTTTTACCAGATCTATCATTTCTTGAATATGATCAGTCGCCTTGGCCCAGATTTCCGGTGAAAGAATATTTAATTTAATCAAATCTTGTTTGAATGCATTTGTATAAAACTCTGCAACCTCACTTGCACTTTTTGATTCTAATCGTGCACTCTTTTCAATTTTATCCTCACCTTCGTCACTATCTCCGGTCAGATGTCCAACATCTGTAATATTGATAACTTGTTTAACATTAAAATCATTATAAAGTAAAGACCTTTTCAAAATATCAGCAAAAATATAAGACCGAAGGTTACCAACATGGGCATAATCATAAACAGTTGGTCCACAATTATACATCGTCACCTCTTTTTCGCTAATTGGCTTGAATTCCTCAATTTTACGACTCATTGTATTATACAATTTCAACATATAATAAAACTTTATCTTACTTTACTATTTTTCGCAAGTTGACCCACTAAACCAACCCAAGTCCACAAAAATCTTAACTTGCCCCTCTCCACGAGCCAAGCCTTGCAAAGCCTTGCCAACTACAGTAGCTGGATCAACTGCTTTCATTCCCACACCTGCTGTACTGGATGCTGTAACCCAATCGCCAGGATTAATTGGGCCATTTTCTGTATTAACTTTAACCGGCACAATTCCGGCCAAAGCTACTGGTTGACCATTAACGTATTGTGCGTCATTTAATGTCATTGAAGGGGAAGTTGAAACTACCCCAATAACTGTTGCACTTCGCTTTGTTGCTTTAATTAATTCTAATTGCTGATTAGTCGCGACAATTTCACCCGCGTCTACCCTTTGCGCCATTGTTAAGGCTTCAGCTAAATCACCACAACCGCTGCAACCACTCTGAACAGTTAAACCTCCATTAACATATACATTACCCTCAAAATGAGCAGCTAATTGTTTTCCATACGCTTTTAACCCAACATCAGTTTTTCCCAATTCAGTATAACTGGTGACCTGTTGATGAGAATTTAGATTTGCAGCTCTTAAACCTATAGGTTGTCCATTATCAAAATATGTCAGAGAAGTTTCACTGCGCTTTCTATTACTTGAATTGACTAAAATCGAAGTTAAACCTTTTTCCTTTGCCTGGATACTCAAACCTGTACTATTACTCCCGACAGAAGCTCCCAGGTCCGAACCAAAAATATAAGCGCCGGTAGCGCCACTATATATGAAAGCGCCGACCCCAGTTGTTGCATAATTCATTGCCCTAACACCTGTTGAATTGGAACTATAAATTTCAGTATTAAATCCTATGCTAGCATCCTTTTTTATATTCGAGTAAAATGAAAACTTTGGCATTCCCATAAAAGTCGAAATACTTTGATCGCTATTATTTACTTTAATTCCACCATAAACACTTTGTTTAATTGCCAAGGAATAACCAGACCCAGGATCTGCACCCATGAGACCTAACGAACCTTGTTTAATCTGCTTGTTAACACTAATGTTTAGTGGTGGCTCAACATTGCCCGCAGGTGGAGATTTAATCGGTTCTGTCCAAGCAGAAGCTTGATTCAACATTAAGACACAACCAAACGAGGTTGCTAAAAACACAAAAGCTAACATGAAATATGTTTTCTTCATACTTGACCGTTTTTTAGTTTTACAATTTTCTTCTCATTTAATTATACCATCATTTAACTTAAGTCACAATTTATGTTATAATTTTATGGCTGATTATTAATTATAATTCTATGAACAATCTTTTAACTTGGACAATTGTTATCATTTTAATCATAATGGTTGGTTTTATCTGTTTACTAGCTGGAATCTATGTTGGGAAAAATATTCTAGCAAATGACAAAATTGAACAAGCTCAACAAGTTGCGGTTCAAGAATTTGCAGAGCAAGTCAAACAACTACCAGTTTTTAACTTGATGCCCAGTCAACCAGATGATTTAATTCACGCTACAATCAAATCTATTTCCAATCAAACCATAACTGTTGCCTCTGAAATAAGAACTATTGATGATATTATAAAAGACCAGCCACGGGAATTGAAATTCAAAGTTACGCCAAATACTAAAATTTTCTATATTAAAATTAATCAGGATATTGCCTTTTCAGAAGGACTAGACTTCAACTCAATTGCCCAGGAAATGCCACTTGCACTGGAGGACCTACAAATCAATGACCAAGCATCTATCAAGATTAATCCACAAGACAAAGACAACCCTTTGATTAATGCACTAGAAATTAAAGTAAACCGATAAACTACAAAAAAAACTTCCACCTCGTCATTCCGAACTCGATCCGGAATCTAAGGTGGAAGTTTTTTTATTTAGATAATTTTAATCTTCCTGCTTCAACTCTTGCAATAATCTTTTCTGTCTTCTACTTAATTTTTTAGGAACTTGAACTTCAACCTCAACATATAAATCACCACGTCCAGGTGAATTCAAATAAGTAACGCCTTTATCACGCACTCTGAATCTAGTCCCTGGTTGCGTTCCAGCTGGAATCTTGAGACTAAGTTCACCGTCTAAAGTTTTCACATCAATCTTATCGCCCAGTGAAGCCTGAACAAATGAAATTGATTCTTTTACATGAATGTCATTACCATGTCGTCTATACCTACTCTCAGCCTTAACATGAACCCTCACATACAAATCTCCTGGATGACCACCATAAGGGGCAGCATTGCCCTTGCCAGTTAATCTAATTGCGGAACCACCTTCGATACCGGCAGGGATTTCCAATTCAAGACTTTGTTTTTTTCTAGCAACTCCCTGGCCACTACACTTAGTACATGGTTTTTCAGCTTTTTTACCCTCGCCATTACACTCCTGACAAACACTTGCAGTCTGAAATGCACCTAACATAGTTTGCTGTACTTTACTAACCTGTCCTTGTCCCTTACAAGTAGTACAAGTTTTGATCGGAGTACCAGGTTCAGCCATGTTTCCATTACAATGCTCACACTTTACAGTTTTGAATAGTTCAACTTGCTTTTTTATACCAAAAACTGAATCCTTGAAACTTATTTGTAAATCAATTTGAATATCTTCACCGTGACTTTGTTGCCTAGAACGAGACCCTCCACCAAAACCAAACATATCACCAAAAATATCTCCCAAATCCAATCCACCAAAATCAAATTTAACACCCCCGCCACCGCCACTTCTAGCCTGCCGCATAAAATCACCCCAATTCATACCACCGCCAAAGCCACCTTGTTGGTCAAATGTTGTACCATACTGATCATATTGTTGACGTTTTTCTGGCTTTCCAAGGACTTGATAAGCTTCATTTATTTCCTTAAATTTGGCTTCATTGCCGGTTTCCTTATCTGGATGATGCTTATGTGCCAATTTACGAAAAGCGCGCTTAACTTCATCTTGAGTAGCGCTTTTATCAATTCCTAAAATTTTGTAATAATCTTTTCCCATATTTAACTTTTCTGAAAATAATTAAATTCTTTTAACTGTTCTTCAACTTCAGTTTCCGTTAAAAAGAAATTCTCACTTTCATCTTCTTTAATTTGAACCGGATCTGGGTTTTGAAAATTGAACTCATCAGATCGAATAGTTTTAATTTTATTTTTTCGAGCAATGTATTTTAATTCTTTGTCTGAGGTGACCAAAATGTAATATGACGGATTATCGCATGTCTCAACGATTTCGGCAATAGACTTATCCGCATCACCTGCAAATTCTACCTGAACAAGTTCGGTGTTCAAGTTTTCATTTGAATAACCATCAAACACTATTTTTGCTCTCTTTTTACGGTAAACACAAAATTTGTTCAGAGATGAAATTAATTCTTCTCGAGTATCAAGATCTGTAGAATATAGTAGGTTGTAACCGTCGACTAAGTACATAAGTGATTACTGAATTTACCTGCCTGCCGGCAGGCAGACTGATATACTGATGAACCAAGGAATAATTGCCAAAGTTGGCAGTATGTCAATATTAAGCAGTCTTGACTTTGACTAAATTTAGATAAATTTGAGCATTATTCATACGTCATAATTCATAATTCATTACTCGCCCTTGACTTTTTATTAAAAATATGCTATAATGTAATTGAAAATATAATAATGTTCCTTTCACTTTGGCAGCTATGCCTGGGCTAAATCCCCAATAATAGCAGGAAATTTAATGATAGACGATCCTTCGTCTCCCGTATTCAAGGCATTTCTGTGGTACCTGGCTTTTTCTGCAGTGCTTTTCATCATTGGTGGCATTTTCGGTTAACTTATCTTTAGGCAGCTATGCCAGGGACGTATGTGCCCATAATAGCAAGGAATAATCATGAAACTTATCAATGCCCTTCTCATTGCTGTTGTTCTGTTGGTTGGTCTCTCTGGTTGCGATTTCGGTGGAGAGGAAAATTCCACTGAGACTACTGAATTGTCAGAAGAGATGACAACTGTCGAGACGGTCGAAGTACCCGAGACCGAGATTTACGTCTCGGTGATGGGCTGTTTCCCCGTTCTGAAAAGTGACATAGACATGGGCGTCTACCCGACTTGGACCGGTACAGTAACGTACAAAACGCCCAGTCCTGGGCAAGCCGGCACCAAGGTAGTTAGTATCACCGGTCTTCCGGTCAACATGCACGGTTGCTTTGTTGGTCCGTATGTAAAACTGGAAGACTTGGAAATCGGGTTCTGGATTTACACCTCTGATTTCTACGAAGGACTGGATGACTACCGAATTCCGAATTTAGCGGAACTGCGGATCGCCACGTTCACAGCCGGCGTCGAAGACTATGACCTGGAAACAAAAGAGGTCAACTTCGGCGATTTGGAAGAAAATGGCTTTCCTATCTGGGACGCCAACACTTACCCGAACAGATAAAGGAGAAATAACATGAATTGGAAACTGGCTATAATTATAGGGATCTGTTGTGGGTTCGGCATGGGTGTTGTTCTAACACTAGCTAGCTATGAGCCTAGTAAAGATTGCGTATGTGGGGAACCCAAGGCTCTCCTTATCGTCAAGTACGATAAGCTCCCCTTCGGTAATCACGTCGGTACCCTTCACGGGACCAACTACGACCCGAAAAAGAATAAGGGAATCCCTTTCACTCAACAAGTCGAATCCATGAACAATGAACTGGTTTTTGAGAATCTCGAACTCCCTGTCGGAACTCCGATGTGGATTCAGCTCTCGGACAACAAGGGAAAGAAACCCTCCTACGCCACGGTCTACGTAACAGGAGATCAGCCAGAGATTTACGAACTCGCGCTGAGCAACTACGACCCAGACAAAGGCTGGCAAATGGAACTTGGAATACTTCTCGAACACCCCAGGATCAAGAACAGCGGGCATGTCCTTTCAGAGGATGACAACCGTGTTCTTGGCTATCTTGGCGAGAACTACTCGATCGAGAGACATGGAGCATTGGCTACGCTTTACCGAAAAGGACAAGTCGTTGCCAAAGAATACCATAAGTTCTACATCGACAACGGAATGGTTTTTGGTCAACTCAACGCACCGCATGAGACGATTGAGTTGGTTCTTCGACCGGAACGAATGCTGACACCACCGAACCTTTAGAAATTCCTCAACAAGGAGCTCAACCTGAATCTAGGTTGGGCTCTTTTCTTTTTAAAACAACTCAATAAATAATTATCATGTTGAATGTTTTGTAACAACAACCCAAATTGTCATGCTGAGTTTACCGAAGTACGACAATTATCATGGCTTAACTAAGACAGCCCTTCTGTATACTCAAGGTGACATGGGCTATTATAATTATTCTCATTTGCAATAGCAATCAAATCATCAATTCTACCCTCAATTAAAGCTATTTTTTTTCGTCTTGACCAACCTTTAATCTGCTTTTCTAATGAGATAGCTTCATTTACATCATAAAAATCATTAGAATACACCAACTTAACAGGACGTCGACTATATGTATAACTTTTAGAGTTCAAACCTCTTTGATGACCAGACAATCTGGCATCCAAATCATTTGTAATTCCAGTGTAAAAACTACCATCAGAGCATTTTAAAATGTATGTGAAGTATGTTTTCATTTATAGTTGAGTAATGTCGTGCTTCGGTAAACTCAGCATGACATTACTTTTTTTATTCACTCTTTTTTTCCTCAAAATCAGCCCCGAAGTACATGCTAACGCATGACTTCAGGGTAAACATCTTGAATACTATTTTTTCTCTTCAAAATCTGCATCTTGAGTATTAGCGTCAGGCTCTGAGTTTGCTGAATCAGCACCTGAAGGATTATCAGATTCAGTGTTATTTTCTTTACTGGTTTCACTTGTCTCGCCGGTCTCGCTTGTCTTGCTGGTTTCACTTGTCTCGCTTGCCCCGTTTGTCTCACCTGCAGCTTGCTGTGCCTGATACATTGATTGACCAACTTTCATAGCGACTTCATTAACTTCTTCCAATTTTTTCTTTATAGCTTCAATATCTTCACCATCTTTAATTTTTTTCAATTCTTCAACTTTATCAGTTAACTCTTTTTTAACATCTTCTGGAACTTTATCACCTGAATCTTTCAACATTTTTTCTGTGCTATAACAAACAGCGTCAGCCTGATTTTTAATTTCAATCTGTTCTTTCTTTTTCTTGTCTTCCTCAGCGTGAGTTTCTGCATCTTTTTTCATTTTCTCAACTTCTTCCTTACTTAAACCAGAAGAAGCAGTAATTGTAATATTTTGCTCTTTATTGGATGCTTTATCTTTTGCCTTTACATTTAGAATACCATTAGCATCAATATCAAAACTGACTTCAACCTGAGGAACACCACGCGGTGCTGGCGGAAGACCATCAAGGATAAATCTACCTAAAGTTTTATTATCTTGAGCCATATCACGCTCGCCCTGCAATACATGAATCTCTACTGTACTTTGACTATCTGCAGCAGTTGAAAAAACCTGAGTTTTGGAAGTTGGAATAGTAGTATTTCTCTCAATTAATTTTGTCATTACTCCACCAAGAGTTTCTAGCCCAAGTGACAAAGGCGTTACGTCCAGCAAAAGAACATCTTTAACATCACCTTGAAGTACTCCGGCCTGAACAGCTGCACCTAGTGCTACAACTTCATCAGGATTAACTCCAACGTGTGGTTTTTTACCAAAAAATTCTTCAACCATTTTTTGTACCAATGGCATCCTAGTCATACCACCAACCATAAGTATTTCTTCCAAATCTGAAACTTTCAGCCCAGCATCTGCTAAAGCTTTTTTACATGGTTCTAAGGTTCTTTCTACTAAAGGAGAAACTAATTCTTCTAGCTTCGCCCTGCTAACTTTTTTCACTAAGTGAGTTGGGTTCCCACTAGAATCTTGTGCAATAAAAGGTTGATTGATTTCAGTTTCCTGGGAAGTTGACAATTCAATCTTGGCTTTTTCAGCAGCTTCTTTAACTCGCTGCAAGGCCATTTGATCCTTACTTAGATCAACGCCAGTTTCAGATTTAAACTCCTGAATTATCCAATCAATAATAACTTTATCAAAATCATCACCACCTAGATGAGTATCGCCATTAGTAGACTTTACTTCAACTGTATCATCTCCAACCTCTAAGATTGATACATCAAAAGTTCCACCACCAAGATCATAAACTGCTATTTGCTCACCTTTTTTCTTATCAAAACCATAAGCCAAAGCTGCGGCAGTTGGTTCATTAATAATTCTACGAACTTTAAGTCCAGCGATTTCACCAGCATCTTTCGTTGCTTGTCGTTGTGCGTCGTTAAAATATGCAGGTACAGTAATTACAGCTTCATCAATTTTTTCACCTATTTTTTCTTCCGCATCAGTTTTTAATTTTTGCAGTAGCATAGCTGAAATTTCTTGTGGAGTATATTCCTTGTCTGCCATTTTAACCTTTACACCATCACCTGCTTGAACTAAGTCATAAGGGAGAGTTCCCTTATCTTTTTGAACTTCATCATCTGAAAAACGAAGTCCAATCATGCGTTTGATTGAAAACACTGTATCTTTTGGATTAGTAACTGCTTGCCTTTTGGCAGACAACCCAACTAAACGTTCACCAGTTTTGCCAATCGCAATAACTGAAGGAGTAGTCCTGTTTCCTTCTTTGTTTTCTAAAATTTTTGGCTTTCCCCCCTCCACAATAGCCATACAACTATTTGTTGTACCTAAATCGATTCCTAAGATTTTTCCCATACTTATTTCAGAAACTAGCAATAGGAAGTTAGAAAATAGGGTTTATAGATCCTGCCTTTACCCGAGTTTCTAATTTCGAATCTCCAGTTTATTATTTATTTGTATAAATTTCTTTGTTATTATTATCTTCATCAACATTGTTTAATTGACCAAAACTATAAGCTATACCCTTCAAGGTTCCAGCCAAACAAATATAGATTACAAGAAAACAGCTTCTAATTACCTTCATTAAAGTCATATTATTCAGAGTGATTAACAATGACTTTAGCCACTTGAACAACTTTATTGTTCAATGTATATCCAGAACGAATTTCTTTTATAATTTCACCCTCGTCTGCACTTGTTTCGTTTGGAGTGGCGGACGGATCGCAATCCGTCCCTACATTGTTTTCAACGGCTTCATGCAGGCTCGGATCAAACTGCTCACCCACTGTTTTGATACATTCAACGCCATTTTGTTGCAGAAAATCCTCCAACTGCTTCTTTATGTAACCAAATCCAACTACCCATGGACTATCCTTATCATTTTCCGGAATCTGATTAAATGCAGTTTTAAAATTATCTAGAATCGGCAGCAGCTCTACAATTAGATTAGCATTGGCATACTTGACGTATTCCTTGCGTTTTTCTTCAGACTCTTTGATTAGATTCTGATAATCTGCTTGTGCTCGCTTCCAACCATCAAGATATTCAACACTTTGTTGTTCTAACTTCTCCAATTTACTTAATTGTTTTTTTGCTTTTTTGTTTTCTTTCTTTTTTGTCATAATGATTATTTTAATAATTTCACACTTTCTTTAACTAGAGCATAATTCTTTTGATAATCCATACGCATTGGACCAATCAAAGCGATTATTCCTTTATACTTGCCTAATTGATATTTAAATACAACTAAACTACAGTCACAACCAATTGGATTTTTCGAGCCAATAAATACTTCAGGTTCATCAAAGTCTTTTTCATCAAGTTCAAAGACTTTTGTATCAAGACGATCAATAACAGATGACAAATTAACCACTAAATCAGAGTTTTGAAATTCCGGCTGTGAAAAAATATTCGATAGTCCTGTGTAATAATTATCACACTCTGCAAAAGTAACCATCACGCCTTGCTTTGAAAGCGCAGCTATTTTCTTGGCAAAGTTTTTTATTTTAACTCGATCCTCAGTTTCCTGTTTTTCAATTTCCTCAAGTAACTTTTTTTCTATTGTATTCAATTCTTTTTCTTTATCTAAATAGTTTTCAACATAAAACTGATAAGCTTTTTCAGTTGGAATTCTACCAGCCGAAGTATGTGGTTGAAAAATATAGCCTTCCTTTTCAAGTGCAACTAATTCATTTCTCACCGTGGCAGGACTGAGTTTTTGTTTCATTTTGGCTACCAAAAAACTTGAAGCTAAAGGTTTAGCATCTTTAATAAATGCTTCAATAATCCGTTTTAATATTTTTCTTTGACGTTCATTCATACTAACACCATTCTAACAAAAAATTAGCAGTCCTGTCAAGAGACTGCTAATTATCTATCCACAAAAAGAAAAGTCGCTTCGATATTGTATCGAAGCGACTTTTAGTCATCACTTAATTTCGGTAGAAGAATGGCTCAGGTCCGTTTGGACCTACCCAATCGTAGTCTACCCAACCAGAATCGGTGTAGACCTTTGGGCAATGTTCATTGTTAACAGACCACTTTAAACCAGTTGAGATTACTCGATCACAGACCCTCTCAGTGAAGTTGCCAGTATGTCGAGCAAAATCCTCTGTTTCCACGCCTTCAACGGTGACCATTGCGCCTGAAATCTCATATGTGGCGTTGATGTATCCGTCGCAATCAGAGTCTAACATATACCCATTCTGACAGGTATCACCTGTTTCAGGATAAACCGCACCAAGGCACTCCTCTGCCCAGATACAATCTGGTTGGCAAAACCGTGTACCGAATTCGCAGGCTCCAACTGTAGTGGCACCGCAAATCCGCATATCTCCAGGTTCACATTGACGTCTTTCGTCATAACAAGACTCAGGCTGTGAACGCTTGTCCATCGCCTGAAGAGCTGTTCCAAGTGCAAGTAAATCTACTGCCTTGTGACCAGCTCCCTTTGAGCAGTCACACTTACCAGGCACACCCTTCTTACCGGTGTCTCCACGCAGAAGATTTCGGAGCTCAGGATCATTTTGCAGGTCCTGTTTCAAAGCCTTAATCAACTCCTGTTGAGATGATTGATTCTCCTTAAGATCGTAAACTACCCCCTTGAGAATTGACACCTCCCGTGTTGTCAGGATAAGGCTTACTCCAGACACACAAAACAGAACCAAAAGAACTGCAATAATACCCTCTTTCATCATCTCCCCCTTTTCAATCAAGTTTATTATTCCAAATTGCTATCATTGCATTATAGCATGTTTTTATTAATTTGTCAATACCCAGTGGCTAAATTTACACAAAAAATGAGCAGAACTGCTCATTTTTGACTTATGCGGCCCTATTAATTCAACTTTACAGAAATCAAGGGTAGAACAATGTTCTGCCCCTACTTTACAGGGCCATCCTTTAACTTACCTTTATTATCGTAAATCAACTTGGTGGTTACAGCACCCAAATTTTTAGTAATAACATTACCTGTAACTTTATCCGTACCACGAACACTAACATCCGTTAAAAGTGCTGGATAACTCCCCTGTTGAGATGCGGTGGGAACAATGGCGACCTGAAAAGCAAAGCCAAGATTATAGGCATCTACTGAAACTTGAGAAATGTTCCAGGTTATAGTTTTATCCTCTGAATTATAAATAATAGGATCGCCAACTGGAACATTGCTTTCATCCAACCAAACCACATTAAATGGCAGTTTCGCTGAGACCGTAGCATTCTCAACATCATTAATATCATTAATCATTTTAGCAAAAATCCAATACTTAGTTTCTTTGCCTACTCGCGGTGGAATAGGACCACGGCCAAGCTGATCGCCAGTCGCAGCATAATACATTGGATAAGCTTGAACTGACAAGTTAGAATTCAACTTTTCACTTTGACTCAAACCCTGAATTTCTACTTCCTGACCTTCAACCTTAAATCGATATTTCAAACCACTAGTTAAACTAATACTCTGACTACCACTAACATATTCACGGGTAGCTAGAGTTAATTTCAAAGATTTAGTTTCCTTTGGCTGAACCAACGCCAGAGATGGATTTTGTTTATAATCCCAAATGACTGTTTTGTTTTTACTATCAATTACAACTTCTTGATCGGCCTCTGTCTTGCTGACTTGCCAATAATCCCCTGAAAGTTGCAATTCAATATGTAAATTCTCAATTGTATATTTACCTTGATTAGAATATGTAACGGTCACAGGCACGCTTTCTCCAGGAGTAACAGCTTCTTCTACTTCCACATCATAAACAATACTGAACTCAGGATCAAAAATTTGTTCTTGTTTTTGTATTCTAGCCTGGACTAATTCTCTATTTTCCTCATGCCAAACCACATTTAATTGAACGTCAACATTTTCTTTATCTGTATAGGCAGTGTGTCCAATTACAAAGTCTGATTTCTGCCCAGGCCCGAAATCACTGATAGACCAACCATCATGTGAGCCAATCGGTTGATCATCCCACATTGGTTGAAGTTCAACATATTCATATGTAATATCTGCGCTAGTGTTTTCTAAATGAACCGGCCAAGTAAATATTTGGCCTTTAACTAATTTGTCTGGTAAATCTGAGCTTAAATCCAAATAGCTATCAACAATACTGAATTTAAATATTTCGCTTTCAGAAAACTGACCCCACAAACGATCATTCTTTTTGTTCGTTTTATAAAAATTGGAACTAACAAATAAAAGCTGTTCGTCATCAATATCACCCCAAACCTGTCCACTAACTTCTATTTTACCATTTGCGCCAGCCTCTAAATTGCCTAGTTCAATAACATTATGTTCAAAATCATATTCTGCCCGTGAAACCTCATCCAATTCAAAATATTCAGGATATCGGAAACTCATTACAAAATCCTGCAATTCAAATTTATTATCATTAGCATAATTA
The DNA here is from genome assembly GCA_018674305.1 of Candidatus Falkowbacteria bacterium. Taxonomy (NCBI): domain Bacteria; phylum Candidatus Falkowiibacteriota; species Candidatus Falkowiibacteriota bacterium. The sequence goes on from JABHAL010000001.1 coordinate 108,909, forward strand.
ATTTCAAAAGTTACTTGTTGGCCACTGGTCAATTCAGTACTCGGTGCGGTAATTTCTAAATTTAATTTATTTGTAAAATAATGAAATCCACCCCACAGCCAAAATATATTCAAGCCAATCAAAACCAAAACTCCGGCCGCAATGACTAAATCCATTAATAAATGTTTTTTATTGAATTTGTATCTCACATGCCAGCGCTTTTTCAATTTCTTGTGAGGATACGTAAAAATGTTTACAATCACATTTTTTTTGCCTGCTTTTTCTGCCGCCCTGATAATATCTTCTTCGATTTTTTCTAAATCATCTGGAGCGTCGATGTTAATTTGTTTGTTTTTTGTCATATGGCTTGATTTAAGTTATAAGTAGTAAGTTGTAAGCAATAAATATTAAGTGTTAAGTTTCATGCTTCATTTTCTTCAACTATTTCGTACCGTTCTGCCACCTGATTTAAATAAAGACACATAGTATCTGCTTTACGTGTTAAAATTATTCTGACTGCGTCTGCAAATTTGCTATAACTAAATCCCTGAATGATAAAAACACTATCATCAAACTTATAACGCACCTTCATACCTTTTTCAAAAACACGCACTCCAACCTTAATACTGTCCGTCTCCATAGGAAATTCTTCGTCTTTGGCATAATCACCTTGGAGTTTAATAATTTGTTCCCTAAACAGTAAAAGTTCTCTCCCTGTATTTACCTTGTGCACACCATTATCAATATCTTCAACAACACCCACTTCACCATTACCAGCTGTATCCAAATAGACTACCAGATCGTCCACTTTAACTTCTGGCAAAGGATCTTTGGTTTCAATAAACCTAACGATCTGTTCCTTCTTGACGATATAATCTCGCAAAACCTGAAGAGCGCCCTTGCCTCCCTCTTCAGCTTTCACCTTAAGCTCAGCAAAACCCAAACCACCTGAAATCACTTCCAACTCAGACATCAATCTATCAAAATGCGCTTGCTGAACTTCAGTGAAGTTAGCGTGGAGTGAGCGTTCCGTTAAATTTTGCTCTGAGCTAATCATAAATGTCGAATATAATAAAAAATAAATTTTTGATAATTAAAACGATTTGATCAATGGACATGAAATATACTTTACTCGATCCTTTCAAAAGCACCCGACATTAAATCCACTCGACCTGTCCCAATAATATCTGGTCCATCCGGCATAACAAATTTCATTGCTACAGCAACATAATTTTCAGGAGCCCCAGAAGCAACAACAACATCATGCCCTTCCACAAAGCCAATCACCTCCACAGAAGTTGATTTTACATATACATTTTGTGGACCAACTGACTTTACAAAGTCCTGCTTGTATTTAAATTTATCACCAACACTAATACCTTTATAAGACTGCATATCAAGTGGTGTATATACATTACCAGGCAATTCAGTTGCTGCTATGTATTTAACTTTCCCATTTTCTAACTCATCCCAAGTATGAAATCTTGCCAAAGATTTACTATCCAAAAGCTGAGGAACACTCTCACTCTCCCCTAATACATAAATGTCATCCCCATGTCCAAAAGAAACTACTTTGAAACGCTTTCCATATAATTCCGGATGAGATTCCAAGTCAATACAAATGACTTCATCATTCTCTTTTATTTCACCCTTTACTAGCGGTATTTCTTTCTTTTCAATAAACTCAACTATCTGCTCTTTCTTGGCGACATAATCTCGCATTACTTGAAGTGTTTTTTTATCACCCGCCTCAGCCTTCGCTTTTAGCTCAGCAAAACCCAAACCACCAGAAAGTTGTTCCAACTCAGACATTAATCTATCAAAATGCGATTGCTGAACTTCAGTGAAGTTAGCTTGGAGTGATTTTTCAGTTAGTTGTTGTTCGGGGTTTAACATATATTTGATGTTAATTATTTTTCTATAAACAATTGTTTAAATCCTTCCACAGAACGATACGTTCTTAATGCCAAGCTCCCATCGGGAGATTGAACAGTATACAAAACCTTTACTCTAGAATATTTATCACTCCAACCAAACGATGTAATAACTATTTTGCTACCAGAAATAATTTTAGGCCCAGTCCCATTGGATTTATAGTCTTTTCCTGTTTCCAACCCACGCCAACTATTCTTCGCTACTATATTTACTAATTCTTTAGTCACTCCGACTTGTTCAAATCTGTCAGTAAGTTTTATCACCTGGTCTGCTAGTACTCTAAGTACTCGGCCATTATTATATTCTATCCTTAAAATCACACCACTCCGAGGACTCTCAACCTCAACTACTTCTGCAGGAAATGGCTCGCCATAAGTAGCGGATACTACCATTACGCTATCCCCAGCACGAAACTCTTCATCATATTCCTCAATTCCACTCAAGCCAACTAATTCTTTAGTCTCAATAAACTCCACAATCTGCTCTTTCTTCGCGACATAATCCCGCATCACCTGAAGTGCTTCTTTCTCACCTGCCTCAGCCTTCGCTTTTAGCTCAGCAAAACCTAACCCACCCGAAATCACTTCCAACTCAGACATTAATTTATCAAAGTGCGCTTGCTGAACTTCAGTGAAGTTAGCGTGCAAAGATTTTTCTGTTAGTTGCTGAGTCTCTAGATTAATCATAGTTGTTTTTCTCCAAAAATTTTCATATTACCACGTTTATATGTAACCATTATTTTACCATCATTCATAACCGAAAAACCTGAAGCTTCTTCACCCACTTTAAAACTGGCACCCGTATCAATAATTTTATTGTTTGCAATAGAAAAAACTTCGATTTCTCCTCCTTCCGTCAGAACCATGATCTGACCATTTGGAGATGTGACAACTTCTACGAATTTATCCATATCAAGACGATCATAGAGGTTTCTATCTACTTCTTCACCAGTCTTGGAATCAATCAACACTATTCCACAATATTCTAGCGCATCCGGTATATCTTCATCTTCATCAACATACCAATTCACAGCGGCTGCAATATACTTTTCATCTACAGGAGCCAAATCAACTACCTGACGACATAATTTATCAAGGTCGGACTCATTGATGTCATCATCTGAAATTTTAGTTTCCCATTTGCGCTCTTTTGGTTTACTTTTATCAACACAAATAATATTTTCATGACCATACGAATCAGTAAGAACAACCTGTGTATCATTTAATCTAGTTATATTACTAGGCTCAAAATAAGAGTCCCCCTCTATAAGAATTGATTCATCTCCTGAGAAATCAATAAAATAAAGTATCCCCTTTTCATTTCCCTTACTAATGACTGCACAATTATCTTTATTTAAACTCACTCCATCAACAAATTTTTCCTTATTTATTGGGTGATTAGGATCAATAGCAAGCACTCCAAACCTTGACCAATGTGAACCATTTTTTTTCCATTCCAATCGATATAACTTACCCCTTTCGGAAACACACAAACAATTCCCAGGCTCTACTGGTATTAACCTACTAATGTCCGTGTCTATACTTTTAACTTTTTCAATTTGAAAATCATCTGACCGAACTACACTGATATAATCTTTTGAATCCCCCAATTCAAAATCTAAAACAAGCATTTCTGAACCTGGTGCCTTAAAAACCTTAGCTCGTGAACCTTTTTTTTCATAATCGTTAAGCTCTTCAAACTTATTCCAATTGATCTTAAAATCAAACAAGTTCTTAGTCTCAATAAACTCAACAATCTGTTCTTTCTTCGCGACATAATCCCTCATTACTTGAAGCGCTTCTTTATCACCAGCTTCAGCCTTCGTTTTTAACTCTGCAAAACCCAATCCATCTGAAATCACTTCCAACTCAGACATTAATCTATCAAAATACGCTTGCTGAACTTCAGTGAAGTTAGCCTTGAGTGATTTCTCTTGTAATTGTTCTAGACTTTTCATGAAGCTTATTTATTGGTTATTCTATACTGTATATTGGGTATTAGGTATTTGGTATTATGTATCGGTTATGGGTATTCAGAGATTAATAAACGCTACGCGATTCTTTCCAAAGCCTTAACCATTTTTGCCACATTACCAGCTTCCACCTCAATTGTTCCATCCGGCATGGTAAATCTCATTGCCGCAGCTACAAAATTTTCCGGCTCTCCCGCTAGCACAAAAACATTATTTGACCGAACAAAACCAATAATTTCTATCAGTTCAGCATCAACAAAACTATGGTTTGCGCTTACTGCTTCTTTGAATTTTTCTGTGTATCTAAATTTATCTCCAATCCTGACATTCATATATGCTTGCATATCTAATGGTGTATAAACCATTCCCCTAACATCAGTTGAATTTATTAATCTAGCAACGCCTTTATCCAATTCTTTTATGCTATAAAATCTGGCGATATTATTTATTGAAGTTTCGTAACCATGAAAAGTGCTTTGTCCAACAAATTTCGCAATTCCATTTTCGAGTTCAGACACTCCATATTTTTTTCCATAATTTTCATCTTCAGGATTAATAACCAGCACAAGATCACTAACTTTAATTTCACCCTTTATTGTAGGAAATTTTTCAAAAACTGTTTTTTTTGTCTCGATAAACTCCACGACCTCCTCTTTCTTCGCAATATAATCACGCATTACCTGAAGAGCCTCTTTGCTACCCGCTTCAGCTTTTTCTTTTAACTCAGAAAAACCTAAACCACCCGAAATCACTTCCAACTCAGACATTAATCTATCAAAATACGCTTGCTGAACTTCAGTGAAGTTAGCTTTGAGTGCATTTGATTGTAGTTCTGTTTCAAATTTCATACTCATAGGTCGCGGAGTTGTTTTTTTACTACTCCAATTTCCCAAACTATATGTGTCTTATTATTATTATCCCGGAATCTTACAAAAAGAGCCCCCTCTCTATATAAAAAATTTTCAATTAGCACTCCTTTTGGTAGAATCGTCTTAAAAGTTAAGTCAGTCACCATATTTTGACCAATTTTAATTCCATCCACCTCCCTAAAATCAAGGATTTCATATTCAACTGCCCCATTGTCGATCATTTCGCCAGTTAACCGCATGCAATTTTCGCTTTTCGGTATCTTGATGCCAACACCGCCACCAATATTGTATCGGACCCTAACAGTTTCTGGTTCTGGAAAGGATTCAACGACACCACCATCATGATAATGATTTTTAAGTTTTCCGGTACGATGATCTCTTTCCACTTCTTTAACTACAACTCGGTCACCAATTTTAAGATTTTTTTCTCGGAGAACTTCTGGAACTTCTTTAGTTTCAATAAACTGCACAATCTGCTCTTTCTTGGCGACATAATCTCGCATTACTTGAAGAGCCTCTTTGCTGCCCGCTTCAGCTTTCGCTTTCAGTTCAGCAAAACCTAAGCCATCCGAGATTACTTCCAACTCAGACATTAATCTATCAAAATGCGCTTGCTGAACTTCGGTGAAGTTAGCGTGGAGGGATTTTTCAGTTAGATTTTGTTCTAGAGTTAACATACTTTGTTTTTGTTACGTAATATGTGATATGTGTTATGTGCTCCGGGATACGCGATTTTCACTTCGTTCTACCTTTCTTCTTATTACCTTTCAACTCATATTGCTCATTAAACATTTGTAATGTCATCGATTCCCAAACTCGTTTACCTTTTAGATGCCGATCAACAAATAGTAAAATCTCATATACTCCTACAACAAAATGATGAATAACCGCCTGCCCGCTACCTGACGTCTCGTTATATCTTTTGTATAATTCTAATCCACCAAATTCCTCTCGATCCAAAACTCTTACTTCTTCGCCAAAAAATTGCCTTAAAGAACTATTATTAACATCATCACTATAACGAGAAATCTCATTAACATCAAAGCCAACTAGAAAATTATGCATCCCCGAACAACGAACATGCTCGCCTTTCTCATCAACCTCTTCTACCACCCCTGTTTTACCATAAAATTGCTGTCGGTTTTTACAATAAACAATATGATCACCAGGCACATATTTGATTTCCGCATTGACAACTTCTTTATTCTCTATAAATTCTACAATCTGTTCCTTCTTGGCGACATAATCCCGCATAACCTGAAGCGCTTCTTTATCACCTGCCTCAGCCTTCGCTTTAAGCTCAGCAAAACCTAATCCACCAGAAATTTGTTCCAACTCAGACATTAATCTATCAAAATAAATTTGCTGGACTTCGGTAAAGTTAGCTTTTAGGGATTTCTCTTGAAATTGTTGCATTTCTCGTGACATATTTAATCCTTCAGTCGATTAATAATTATTAAACCTGCAATATACAAAAAAACCGGCTTGATAAATAAGATCAATAACCCAAGTCCACTACCGCCAAGTTTAACTAACCCAGTTCTTTCCGCTCCGAATACAGGACTACCCATAATCCGGTTAACAATCAAAGTCATCCAAAGAAAAACAACCAATGATAACAAAACCAAAAGAGTCATTTTTGTGTGCTGAGTTAAGTAATATCTACTTAATGTTTTGATGTAAAGTTTGTATTTTTGAAATTTACCCATATATTTTACTGATTAATTAATTAGTAAATCCCGATAAAGTAAACACATTGGTGGTAGTCGCGATTATTTCAGCTTTATTATCACCATCCATGTCTGTGACAACTACTTTCACACCGTCATTTTGTCCCTGATCAAAGGCAAAAAAGCTTGGTCCATCTAGATTGCCGTCCTTATCAAACACTTTAACATGTGGCGCACCACCCTTACCAGACCCAGTTACAATTTCGTCCACACCATCGCCATCTACATCACCAGCTGCTACATTAACCCCACCACGAAAACTCGGATCGTATGCAAAAAAACCTGGATTAATACAATGTCCATCTGGAGCAAAAACTCGCACGTGCGGACCACCTCCAAATCCTGCACCAGCTACGATTTCGTAATGACCGTCACCTTCCAAATCTGCAATGGTCACATTAACGCCACCACGGAATTCTGGACCATAAGCAAAAAAACCAGGGTTGATAAGTTTCCCTTCACTATTGAAAATTCGGATATGCGGACCACCACCTTTTTCTGTTCCAGTAACAATTTCCAAAGTACCATTATTATCTAAATCGCCAACTGAAATATTTATTCCACGATCATAATTTTCTGTGTAAGGATAAAAGCTGGCTTTTAAAGTACCGTCAGATTTATATATTTCAACTTTTTTACTTCCCGCCACTAAAATTTCATTTTTTCCATCTCCATCCAAATCGTGTTTTATAATTTGACTACTTCCTTTGTAATTTTCATTGTAAGCAAAAAATCCAGTACGTGCCACGTGCCCAAACTCGTTGAACACTCTGGCAAATGAACCATTTACATAGGTAGCTTCTAATATTTCTTCAATCGGACGTAACAATACTAAACCGTCATTGCCAGCCAAATCAACACCCTCCACAAAAGAACCATCATTAGTCCAAGTGTCCTGCACACCGTTTAATTTTTCATACTCACCACCTAGCTCAATATATTTTTCCTGATTACCAGAATTAACCAAAACTAAACCGTTTTTAAAATCTCTACGCCAGACACCAGCGTCAAATTTCTTACTACCCGAAGCTACGTTAAATGCTTCGCCAGCTGGCTCGCCCAAATAAGCTTCATATTCATCGTACCACCAAATCTCTCGATGAGACTGGTCACCATTATCAAAACTATAATAACCATTATCCATCAAAGCGCTAGCTAAACCAAAGCGCATTTTTTTATAATCCTTATCATCACCAGTATTGTTAACATTAGAATTCAAAATACTTAAGGTGGGTTGATAACCTTCCTGATTCATAAACTTGTATTTTGTTAATGTTTCAGACCAACCCCTATATGGAAAATGTTCGTAAAGCGCACCATTCATTTGCTTATAATAACTCTCACCACCATTACCAATGATTAAGGCTTCTGGCCCCAAAATTTTTCTTGTGTTATTCAAAAGGATTTCCATTCCCTTTTGCCATTTACTATTAACTTCAATCATCGAATCCGCCTCGCCATCCTGATCCAGATCTATCTTTTTATCAGACATAAATGAAATGTTATCCCACACATTATCATAAAAAACTCCATCCCAATAACCAGTGTCGATTAACTCTTTTTTTACAAATGAAGGCAAGGTATCATACCAACGTTGATTTTTAACCAGTGGGGACTGAGTTGTTAAATTGACCATAGGATTACCAGGCCACCAAGCGACCTTTTCTCCTGAAGTATCTTTCAACCACCAATTTTTATTTATTTTATTATAAAGTTTTTTTCGTAAAGTCCCAGGCAAATTCCAAGAATCACCTCTAATTTCTTGTGCAGCAATGTAAGCTAATAGCTTGATGTTTGGATTAAATTTTTTTAATAATTTCAGACTTTCAGGAGAATAAGTTTGTACTTCCATATCAATAATCAGAATATCCCATCTGGCCAAATCCTTCGCTTCATCTGCAGTTATATCCCAACGAAAAAACAAATTAGCCAATTTAGGATATTGGTTGTGATTTAAAGATGCTCCTTCGATAACAAACAAAGGAGCTATAATCATTACGGCTAAAATTGTCGCGTAAATTATTTTATTTCTCATTGTTAATTCATTCAGCAGTCATACTTTAACCTAGTTTTACCACATTTTCTTTAGACAGAACTTGGTTATAAGCTTGCATTAACAGTTGATAATGTCGTTTTGTACAATTTTTGTGTTCAACAGTTTCTCGAGCAAGTGAACCCATGTGTTCAATGGTGTCACTCTCATTATAATGTTGCTTTATTTTACTTCTCAAGTCCTTGATACTAAATGGCTCATAAAACCAGCCAGTTTTATTTTCCTCAATCATTTCTTGCAGTCCACCCAGCCTGGATGCCAAAACCGGTTTACCCAGTGCCATAGCTTCAATAACTAACATCGGATAATTTTCATACCACTCCGAAGGAATGATGAAGAATTTAGAATTCTTAATCAAATCGAAAAGTTCTTTGTCATACTTAGGACCCAAATATTCAACATTTTTTATTTGTTTTTTTACAATATATTTTTCAACCTCCTTTCGCAATTGACCATCTCCGATTAATTTCAATTTAATATCTGGCAACTTACGAATTGCTTTCAATAGCGTCATAACACCCTTTTCTTTACTCAGACGACTTACACAAACAACATAGTCCTGGTTCTGGTAATTAGGTTCAAAATTTTCAATATTAATGAAATTGTTGATCACATTAATCGGTTGTTTAATTCCCCATTCACGAACTTTATCTTTTAAAAACTGACTTGGTGAAATAAATAAATCTACCTTCTCTTTATAAAATCTAAAAATCCATTGAAGAAAAAGTTCCAAACCAGCCAAAGAACTAGACCAAAATGAATTCTGGACACACTTGTTCAATGAGCATTGATAATATTTATGTTTTTTACACTTTTCACAAACTTTACCCTTGGTAAACAAACGATAATTGGGACAAATGAGTTGATAATCATGCAAAGTTTGCACAACTGGAATCTGGTGTTTTTTTAATGGTTTAAGAATAGATGGAGTTAACTGGTGTGAGATGTTATGTAAATGAGCAATATCAGGCTTTTCCAACTGAATTAGTTTTTCTAAATTTTTTGCGGCCAATGGATAATAAATGAATCTTAATGCTTTACCAAACCAGCTATTTTTAGATTGGAAATTAGTGTACGGAACAAAGTACTTAGAATACGATGATGGCAAATTATTTTTTTCATCTTCCATTGAAAAACAAACTACTTGATGCCCATTTTGCTCAAGTAATTTTTTAGTATGTAAAAATACTCTCTCACTACCACCCTTTTGCCAATAGAATTTATTTATCAACAATATCTTCATAAAGTTTTTGGTATTGCTTAATTGTTTTATTAACATCAAACTGATCAACTACAAACTGCTGAAGTGACTTGGCCATTTTACTAACTAAATCTCTATGTTCGTCAACCCAATTCAATCTTTGAACCAACTGTTCAATGTTTTTTGGTTTGAAAAGTAAACCATTTTGCTTGTGTTTGATAATCTCTGGCACGCCTCCAACTTCAGTAGCCACAACCACGCGCCCTGCTGCTGCCGCCTCCAATATTACTAGACTTAACCCCTCACTTACTGAAGGTAATACAAACACATCAAACTTATTCAAATGCGGTCGAACGTCCTCAACTTCTCCAACAAATTGGACCCGGTCTTCAATTCCTAAAGATTTAGCTAAGGCCGTTAACTCGCGACGCAATGGCCCATCGCCCACTAGAATTAATTTCCAATTTTTATTCTTCAAAAACCTACAAGCTCTAATCAAATGTTTATGTCCTTTTTCTTTACTCAATCTACCAACTGATCCAATAGTTATGTCTTCAGTTTTAAATAAGCCTGGATTTTCAATATAAAATTTACTAACATCAATTCCATTATAAATTACTTCAATATTCTGGATATCAATACCTTCTTCCGCGACTAAATAGTCTCTAGTTGCCTTTGAGATAGCAACTACCTTGTTAAACTTACGCCGAGCCTTAAGGCCTAAGCGATCTCGCCAAAAACCCTCGCTCAAAATATCATGCTTGGTACTAATTATATGCTTTACTTTCGCCTGAATAGCAGCTCGTCCACCCCAAAAATCAGCTGCAAAAAGATTAGTATGCACAATGTCAGGCTTACTTTTTTGCAAATAGTCAGCTACTTTTTTGATTATCTTCCAGTCAAATTTTTTAACCTTGTTAAAATATTTAATTTGTACACCTGCATGCTCAAATTGTTCAGCTAGAGGATTGTCTGATTGCAAAACTAAAACCTCGACCTCAAATTTGGTCTTGTCAATTTTACGACAGATATCCAATAATAACCGCTCTGCCCCACCATACGCCAAACGACCGATTATGTAACTAATTTTAATCATACTTTTTTAGGTAAAAGTCTAAAGGTAAAAAGTAAAAGTAATCGCTAAAAACTTATTACTATGTACTAATATTGTAAACTTTTACATTTGAACTTTTACTTTCTAGACACTGCAAAAATCAACTCGTCAACAATTTTAGGTGGATCAGTAAACTCCAGGAAATAAATTAACTTCCACCAAGCATGAACTAATTTCTGCCCTAAAAATCTAATCATCCGAGTTGGACTATTTTTAGGAAATAAATAAGGATTTATTATTATACCTCTAAATTTACAAAATTTCAATACCTGACTTAAACTATATTCAGTAAAGCCTGCCTCATGAGTAAAATCATTATATCGAATGCGCAGACCAGCCAAAGAAGCCATATTGCCAGTTTTAATGATGATACTACCACCAGGGTTTAATTTCTGGTAAATCCTGTTCATTGTAGGAATAATTTCAGACTTAGGGATATGTTCGATAACATCATTAAGCACAATTAAATCAAAAAGCGGACAAGCAATTAAATAATCAACAAGGTCCTCAATTAGTCTTACTTTCTCAATACCTTTATCCTGACAATACTTTACGCTTTCTGGTGAAATATCAACCCCTAAATAATTATCATAACCTTGACCAGCTAAAAACTGTAAAAACTGTCCCATACCACAACCAATGTCCAAAATCTTAGCCTGCTTATTTTTAGGCAAATACTTATTGTAATTGTATTTATACAACTTAATGATATGCTGATCCGCCTTGGCGTTAAGCTGTTCAAACCCTACTGATAAAAAATTTTTATATAAACTTTGGGACATATTATTCGCTATATAATTTAACTCCTGCCAAACCAACACCAATTGGCAACCACATGTTGGCAACAAAATATGAGGTTGAGAACAGTTCGAAAAGAACTAATCCGACAAAAACCATCATTAAACAAGTTATAATTCTTTTATTAGTTAAAAATTTGGCTTTTGCGTAACCTTTCAAATATTTACTACCCAAGTAAATTAACAAACCAACAAATGAAAGAAAACCGAGAATGCCCGTTTCTGTCAAAAGTTTTTGTACGAAACCATGAGACTCCAAGGGATCACCAAATTCCACTGTGTAAATAAAAGTTCGACCTACCAAAGACTGAAAAGTATTCAGGCCATTACCAATAATTGGATGATCCAAAAAATGAGAAAATGAAAGACTGGTTAACAACAATCTATTAGAATTCGAACTTTTAATCCAATCAACCTGGTGCCAAGCGGTAAAGTAAGTCAGTACGGGCACTAAAACTAACAAAAATATTATAGCGACAATTACATAGCGATTAAACTTGTATTTATACCTCATTATATACAAAATCAGTAGTTCAACTAACAAAACTAACCAACCAGATCTAGAAAAAGTTAACAACAATACTAATGTCATAAATAAAATCGCCAACACATACCAACCCCGTTGCTTAATTTTGGTAGACAATAAATACAAAATCAATGTTAACGGAATGATCACAATTAAAATTTCAGCAATGGCATTATGATTTCCTCCGATGGGGTTGAAACCAGCAAAACTAAAAGGTACAGCTCTATAAACAAACCATGATGGCCCTTGCGATAAAATTACTGATAAAAAACCAGAAATTGCCACAAACAACCCACTTATCAAGAAAAGATGCAAGGCCGTTTTGAATATTTGTTTGGAATTAATTAAATTAGAAGGTATCAACACAAACATCAGATAGAAAAATACAATTGGTCGTAGTAAATATTTAAATGCTGGTACCAATTCTTGGTTATTCAATACCGACAAAGCACAGACTGCAAAAAAGACCAAAGCCATCAACAATCCTGGAAGCTCATACCTTGTCTTTTTATTATCTTGCTTATCTGAATAAAAAAATCTAATTGCATGACGAATTATTAATGCAAGTAAAGTTAATGAGGCCAAGATATCTACATAAGGAACATTAATACTTCCCCTCACCAATTGCCAATTTAGAAAAGGATAAAACAAAATCATACCATACAAACCCAGGCGAGGATATTCCACCAGAACCACCATTATAATTACCAATAAATCAACCAGCAAAATATACGTTGGTTGAATAAAACTAATTGCCATTAGACTAAACCCCACCACAAAAACAACTACCCATAAATACAACTTCAGCGTATGATCAACTTCTTTTTTAGTAAAAAAATTTTTTATAAATTGGGACATAATTTTATTTTCTCCACCAATCAAGTGGTAATTTGTTTTTAAATATCCAATTAGCGACTTTTATCGGATTCCGCTTAATAGCCGCTCGCGCCGTACAAACCATCCAATAATTACTCTCAAACCCTTGTATATCCACCCTGGCTTTTTTCGCCTGACGGCTAAACCACAGTTTTTCGAATTCCTGACAATCTTCCAGATTCCCCATTATAATATTATCAATCACTGACGGATAAACATCTCCATTAGGATCTAAATAGAAAAAATCTTCACCTGCAAATGATTCTAGTGGTCGTCTTTCACCTTTTACTATTTTAAGTAGCCCATCAACAAAATAAGCTCGGGCCCAATCTTTGGGTCGGAACGATTTCAATAACTTCTTGATAACTTTACTAAACTCTTTTTCTAGAAAACCAACATCAACATCTATAACATTTTCTTTACCAAAGTATATATCTGAGGAATGAGCAACCGCCATCGTGAACTGAACTCTCAAACGCTTGCTCCAATCATAAGCTTGATACAACTGTTGAAAATTCATATCCGTTAAAGTAAAGGCAAATTTAATATTCTTTATCTCCAACTCATCTCGACAAAAACGAATAGTCTCCAGAACTTTATTCCAAGCATTTGGGACTCTTCTGATTTTTTCATGCATTTGTCCAATCCCATCGACTGAAATTGAAATAGAAATATCAGGATCAATCTTTTTAATTTCCGGTAATACTTTCTTAATAGTGTCTACTAAAAAACCATTGGTGGAAATATTTATTTTCGCCTTTGGACAAGCCCATCCGATTTTGCGTACGATTTCAGGTAAATCTTTTCTTAAAAATGGTTCACCTCCACTAATATTAACATCTCTCAAGCTGTTTGGTAATTTAAGATAAACATCAGGAGAAACCTCGGGAAAATCTTTTATTTGCCAAATGTTACACATAACACAGCGTGAATTACAACGATATGTTACAGCAACGACGGCATCGACGGGCATTTTAATTTTTTTTGTTTTTTTCATACTAAAATTACGAAGTTTTATATAGGAACTCCACTATAATTATAGCACAAATCATCTAAAATTAACAAAATAAAAAACCCCACTATTCATTGAATAGTGGGGTTGTGTTTGTTAACTTACTGAGGACAAATGTTGTCCAGGAGAATCACCTCTCCTTCAGGATCAGGATCTTCAGGATCAACCTGGCCTTCCACAGCTTCGAATGTTACAGGTGTACCGTCCTGATCAACGCACCAAAGTACGCCATCAGTTTCCCAGCCACCCCATTCATTGCCATTCTGACAGTTCCAGTCGATCCACCCATCCTCTTCATAACCCTGAACAGGATATTCTCCGCGCAGACAAATCTGCTGGATTGTTCCAGACCAGACACCACAATAACCTTCCGCCGACCAAGTGTCCACGGGGATACCTCCCGACCAAACCACAGGATGGCCAAGTCCGTAACCACAACAGATATTACAGTAGATTGTCGGACAATCTTCGTCGATGTCACCATCGCAATCGTCATCTACCCCGTTGCAAACTTCGTCTGCCCCAGGATAAACGTCTGCGTCGCCGTCATCGCAATCATCATCACATAGCATAAAGCCATCTGCATCTGCATCTGCTTCGTTAGCCGGAACCTCAGTGTCGCAGTCATCATCAAGCCCATTGCACAATTCCTCAATCGGCTCAACATTGCCTACGCAAGCACCCCAGGTACCGTCATTCTCACAGGTCTGCAGACCTTGCTGGCATACGCCGTCTTCAGTTGTTCCACAGATTGCCAGATCATCAGGATCGCAATCGCAATCCTCATCAGCACTACCATCACAATCATTGTCCAAATTATCACCACAGACTTCTGCCACAGACTGATCTGCGCTGCCATCAGGATTAGTGGAACAAATGGTTAAAGCTTCATCAGCACACTCCCAGGAACCAAGGCCACAAGTGCCCGTTCCTACACAAGGAGCGCCAATAAAGAAACCTTCATCCACACTACCATCGCAGTCATCGTCCAGTCCGTTGCAAACTTCGTCTGCACTAGTATTAATAGAAGCTGCATCGTCGTTGCAGTCTCCTGCGCAAACACGCTCACCATCACCATCATCGTCTGCCTCGTCAAGCGGGACAGCTCCGTTGCAATTGTCATCCAGACCATTGCACTCTTCAGGCTTAGGTTCAACGTTGCCCACACAATCACCCCAGAGACCCTGCGCAGAACAAGTCTGCTCACCATAATCACATTCACCTTCATCGGTGGTACCGCACTGCTCAGTGTCATCGGGCGTGCATTCACAGCCCTCATTAACTGAACTGTCACAGTCATTATCCACCAGGTCATTGCAATCTTCAGGTGAAGACTGATCTTCGCTACCTCCGGGCATAGTAGAACATTGATAACCAAAGTCGTTGGCACATTCATAAACGCCAGCTCCGCAAGCTCCATACCCGAGGCATGGCACACCCACGTAATAACCTTCGTCTACTGCACCATCACAGTTATCATCCTGGCCATTGCACAGCTCGTCTGCTCCAGAATTAACTGCCGGATCACCATCCGAACAGTCCCCTTCACAAACCATTTCACCGTCAGCATCGGAATCTACTTCGTCCTGATCCACTGCGCCATCGCAGTCATCATCAAGTCCGTTGCAGGCTTCTTCAGTTGCAGGTTCCACGTTACCAACGCAATCGCTCCAACTACCATCATTTTCACAAAAACTTTCCCCGTACTGACACACACCAACATCGGTTGTGCCACAGGACATAGTCGCTCCGGGTTCGCAATCACACTCATCGTCAAGTGTGTCTACCATTCCGTCGCAGTCATTGTCCAAGTTGTCTCCACAAACTTCAGGTACTGAAGCATCTTCACTGCCACCAACGGCAACAGAGCAAATTACTCCCGTTCCATCTTGATTGCACTCGAGAACACCTGAGCCACATTCACCAGCCGCAAGGCATTCGAATCCAACAGGGAAACTCTCATCAATCAGGCCGTCACAGTCATTGTCCTCGCCATCACACACTTCGGCAGGAGCATCACCGCACTGGCCACAATCATTCAGAAGCCCTTCGTCGACCTCGCCATCGCAGTCATTGTCTTCACCATCACACACTTCGGCAGGAACATCACCACACTGGCCACAAGCATTCAGAAGATCTTCATCAACTTCGCCATCGCAGTTATTATCGACTCCGTCACAAACCTCGTCACTCGGCGCAACTGCCCCCTGGCAGTCATTCCAAGTTCCATCAGCCTGACAAGTCTGTACACCAAACTGGCATACGCCTTCATCCGAAGTACCACACTGCTTGGTCATATCAGGATCACAAGCACAGACATCATCGAGCGTATCAACCTGCCCGTTACAATCGTTATCAAGATTGTCCCCACACACCTCAGGCGCTGAAGCATCTTCACTTCCACCAGGTGCTGAAGAACAAATAACGCTTGCTTCGTCAGCAGTACACTCATATGTACCTGCTCCACATTCTCCAAGAGCCAGACAGCCAACTCCAAGCGGGAAGTTTTCATCAATCAACCCGTCGCAGTCATTGTCCAACCCGTCACAAAGTTCATCCATTGAATCGCCAGGCACAACGTTACAAACTGCCAGTCCCTCTGAACAAACAAAGGTCCCTTCAGTTTCACACTCACCCTGACCGACTGAACAAACTTCACCTAGATTAAGATAATCTTCATCGACCTCGCCGTCGCAGTCATTGTCCTCGCCATCACACACTTCGGCAGGAACATCACCACACTGGCCACAGGCATTCAAAAGACCTTCATCAACTTCACCGTCGCAGTTATTGTCAGAGCCGTCACAAACTTCGTCACCAGGTTCAACTGCACCAACGCAATCTCCCCAAGTGCCCTCAGCCTGACAAGTCTGAACTCCGAATTGACAAACGCCTTCATCCGAAGAACCGCACTGCTTCGTCATACCTGGGTCACAAGTACATACATCATCGAGCGTATCAACTTGTCCGTTACAGTCGTTATCCAGATTGTCCCCGCACACCTCAGGCGCTGAAGCATCTTCGCTTCCGCCAGGTGCCGAAGAACAAATAACGTCTACACCGTCAGCAGTACACTCATATGTGCCTAGTCCACACTCACCAAGCGCCAGACAATCAATTCCGATCGGGAAGTTTTCATCAATCATACCATCACAGTTATTGTCCAGGTTGTCGCAAAGTTCATCAGTCGGCTCAAGCGCTTCCGCACTGCAAACCTCCTGACCATCAACTGAACACACGAATGTGCCAGCCACTTCGCATTCACCTACACCATCACTGCACGGCATACCAAGATTAACAAAATCCTCATCAACCTCACCGTCACAATCGTTGTCCGCACCATCACAAACTTCTTCTGGTAACGGACCACATTCGCCACAGGCGTTGAGAAGGTCCTCGTCAACCTCGCCGTCGCAGTTATTGTCCTCGCCATCACACACTTCGGCAGGAACATCACCGCACTGACCACAAGCATTAAGCAGACCTTCGTCCACTTCACCGTTGCAGTTATTATCAAACCCGTCACAAACTTCGTCACCAGGCTCAATTGCATCAATGCAATCTCCCCAAGTGCCATCAGCCTGACAAGTCTGAACTCCGAATTGGCAAACGCCTTCATCCGAAGTGCCACACTGCTTCGTCATACCAGGATCACAGGCACAGACATCATCGAGCGTATCAACCTGCCCATTGCAGTCGTTATCCATATTGTCCCCACACACTTCCGGAATTGAAGCATCTTCGCTTCCACCAGGTGCTGAAGAACAAATAACGCCTGCTAGGTCAGCAGTACACTCGTATGTCCCTGATCCACATTCTCCAAGAGCCAGACAGCCAACTCCGAGTGGGAAGTTTTCATCAACCAACCCGTCGCAGTCATTGTCCAGATCGTCACAAACTTCGTTCACCGGATCACTAGGTACAGCGCTACAAACTTCCAGCCCCTCTGAACAAACAAAGGTCCCTTCAGTTTCACACTCACCCTGACCAGCCGAACAAAGTTCACCTAGATTAATATAATCTTCATCTGTTTCACCGTCGCAGTCATTGTCTGCACCATCGCAGACATCAATGCCCGGCTCAACATTTCCTATGCAATCGTCCCATGTACCATCAGGCAAACAATCCCGCATACCGAACTTGCAAAGTCCAACGTCGCTACTCCCGCACTGCTCTTCATCACCAGGGTCGCAAGAGCAACCCTCGTCAACCGAGCCATCACAGTCATTATCAACGTTGTCTCCACAGTCTTCAGCTACGGAAGCGTTTTCACTGCCCTCAGGATCACTGGAGCAAACTGTGCCACTGCCATCCGCATTACACTCAAGAGTGCCTGCGCCACAGCCGCCCATACCATTGCAAGGCGCACCGACGAAGAAACCCTCATCAACACTACCATCGCAATTGTCGTCCAGTCCATTACAGGACTCGCCAACATTGGGATTGATCATAGGATCTGCGTCGTTGCAATCCCCTTCACAGATTCGAACACCGTCCTCATCTGCATCAGATTCATCCAAGGGAATTTCATCATCGCAATTATCGTCAAGTCCATTACACATTTCTTCTGGCAATGGCTCAACATTTCCTACGCAATCACCCCAGGTGCCGTCATCAAGACAAGTCTGCCAACCGGTCATGCAAATTCCAACAGAAGAACTGCCACACACCTGGATGTCACCAGGATCACAAGCGCAATCCTGATCAACGAGACCATCGCAGTCATTGTCGGTATTATCACCACAAACTTCGGCCAAAGACTCATCCAAACTGCCGCCAACATCAGTTGAACAAACAGTGGAATTTTCATCCAGGCATTCCAGCTGACCCATACCACAGGCACCTACACCATTGCAAGGAGCACCGACGAAGAAACCTTCATCAACACTACCATCGCAATTATCGTCAATCCCATTACAGACTTCATCTGCAGCAGGATTAACAGCCGCATTGGTATCATCAGTATCACCATCGCAAATTCGGAACTCATCCTCGTCTGCGTCAGCTTCATCATCGGGAACAGCGCCGTCACAGTCATCATCCAAACCATTGCAAAGCTCCGGTCCGGGATTAACTGAGTCAACGCACTCACCCCAAAGGGAATCATCCCCACAAGTCTGTTCACCAATCTGGCAAACACCCTCGTCTGTCATACCGCACTTTTTGACAACATCATCTTCTTCTGAATCACACTCGCAACCTTCATCAACGCTGCCATCACAGTCATTGTCAATCAGGTCACTGCACACTTCATCTAAAGACATATCATCAGCGCCGTTCGGCATAGTTGAGCAAAGGTAAGTACCTTCACCGTCACACTGATAAGTCCCTGCACTGCAAGCGCCAAGTCCAACGCACGGTACATTGACAAAGAAATCTTCATCAACATCACCATCACAATCGTCATCAACACCATTGCAGAGCTCAGGAGCGTTCAAGTAAGTTGTGGCATTAGCCTCATCGCAGTCACCTGCGCATTCCGCCATACCATCACCATCCTGATCAATCTCCGTTTCCGGAACCTCTGTGTCACAGTCATCATCTAGGCCATTGCATTCCTCGGGAATCGGTTCAACAGAACCTTCACATTCGCCCCAAGTTCCGCCGGCCTGACATTCCTGCCAGCCAAGCTGACAAACGCCTTCAACACTGCTTCCACAAATCTGCCAATCGGCCTCATCACATGAACAGCCCTCGTCAACGCTGCCATCACAGTCGTTGTCCAGGTTATCGCTGCACAGTTCAAAGATCGACTGCTCGTCACTGCCGCCAGGCATAGTGGAACAAATGGTAGCCGTATCGCTGTAACATTCCAGCATACCAGTACCACAAGCGCCAACACCTTCGCACGGAGCGCCAACAAAGAAACCTTCGTTAACCTCTCCATTGCAGTCATCGTCAATCGCATTGCAAATCTCCGGCATGGCCGGATTTACTCCAGCGTCCGTGTCATTACAATCATTGTCACAAATCCGCCAACCGTCGCCGTCCTCATCCGCTTCATCAGCAGGCACAAGTCCGTCGCAGTCATTATCAAGCCCGTCACAAAGTTCTTCTGCTCCAGGATGATAGGCAGGAGTTAAATCATTGCAATCACCGTCGCAAACGCGGTAACCGTCATTATCCTGATCAGCTTCAACATCAGGAATCTGACCATCACAGTCATCGTCCAATCCGTTACAAGCTTCTTCAGGAACATCACCACAGCCACCACAGTTATTGAGCACACCCTCATCAGTTTCGCCATCACAGTCATTATCTACTGTGTCACAAACTTCAGCAGGTACCTCACCGCACTGGCCGCAAGCATTCTTCACACCTTCGTCAATCTCACCGTCGCAGTCATTATCCTTGTAATCGCAAACCTCAGCCGTAGCTGAGCAGGTCGGAGTACTGGGATCAGTTACGCCACTCCCATCAGGGTCATAAGCGCAGTAACCGCCAACACCTTCCACAACCTGACAAAGCCAACCACCACCATGACCTGCCTCAAAGCAGTCCTCATTAGTGGTGCACTTAGTCTTGCACTCGCCATCAACTGAAACCTGGGCCTCAGCACAGTTGTCACCATCATCTGCGGTTCCGTTATCTCCGCTACAAGCAGAAAACACAGAAACCAACGCCAACGCTACCATTGCTACGAAAAGATTCCTCATCACTTCACCTCCAGTTGAAAGAATTGCATTCACATTGATCAATCGAGTCTTCATCCTCTCCTCCATTATAGAAAAAATTTTTACCTCAATTGTAAAGGTTCAGCTCCAAACTAGAGCTCTAAAAATCTAGCAAATTTTTTTATCAATTTACTGCCAATTAAAGCTCTAAAATTAGTTTTTTAACTTATAAATATATCAAATTTTGAAGACTTTGTCAATAGCTATCAACTATCCATGATTTATAGCTAAATTTAGAATAAAAACAAAAAAAGAGCTATAAGTTCGTGGAACTTATAGCTCTTTGTGTTAAATCAATTTGAGCACGTACCGCAGGTACAAATGCTCGGGATACTCATTTCCATCAGTCCTTGCCCAAGATTGTTCTCAGACAAATTGGAGTAATTGCACTCCAGGACCGCTTCATTTCCCTGCCCATAGAATGTCTGGTTCGTAATAGGGAAAGAGTCGAGCAAGTTGAATTTGAAAGTTGGATGACACTCTCCCCAACTACCATATAACTCACTTGGGAACGTCCAAATTTCATCTTCACAAGCGACAACTGACTCCAGTCCATTGCCATACCAGATTACAGCATACAGCATGCCTTCAGGACAATGGAATTTGCACTGCAAGTTACCATCCCAATTGCACTGATAGTAATCAGTACAAACTTGGCCAAATGAACACTCATCGTCTGAAGTGCATTCATCTAGACACTGATTGTCCTGGCAATTGAAACAGTAGTCAACGTCGACGTTGCACTTACCACTCGGCATACATTCAGTGTAGTACTGAAAAAGCGGTGGTCCATCAATGCAGATGGGCTCGGCCTGTGCGCAGTCTTCGTCAGTCTCACACAAGACACAACCTTCATTCAGATAATTATCACAACTGCCTTCCTGACAGGTATCGTAAGTACAAGGATTGCCATCATCGCAATCAGAATGCTCAACGCACTCGGGCTTCCCTTCAATCCAGAAGCAGACGTACTTGGAACAAACGCCACCGAGTTCACACTCGGAAGAATCTGCACACGCCTGAGAGTCAAAGCAGTCTTCGGCGTCGCCCCACTCTGGATCTTCATACAAATTCATTTCGCAGAAGCCAGTAACAAAGCAATTACCAGTGAACTCATACACACCACCGTACTGGTCGTTGCAAATCGGATCAAGAGCACAGTCTTGATCTGAATCACAACTAACGATCAGTGAATTAAATACACATTCACCAACGCAGGTGGCCAAACTGGTGCACTCATCATCTGACTGACAACAAGGTTCCACCTCAATACCTGGCTGGCAAACGCCGGACTCACAGAAATTACCTGTAGAGCAGGTATTGCCATCATCACAAGCCACTCCGTCGTCGAAAGAGAATTTGCAGTAACCATTATCATTACAAAGTCCAACAGTACAAACGTTATCACTGAAATCCTCACACTCCTGATTCGTTGTGCAAGGCCAGCCACAAGCAAAGTACTGTTCATTCAGAGGATAGCAAACCTGGTCAGATCCGCAATCAAATACTTCATGAACACATATACCTTGTGAACAGATATTAGTTGTACAAGGATTGCCGTCATCACAGTCACTATTCATTGTACAAATCGGATCACTGCACGATCCATCCGGCTGACAGATTTCCGTTTCACCACAGAACTGACCGATGAATTCAGACACAATCGGATTAACACAAGATCCCTCGATGCACACATCATCAGTGCACATGTTAAAATCCACGCAATCCCAGTCAGTGCTACACTCATCCAGAATATGGAAACACTTGCCATAATCGCAGATGTCGCCTGTATCCAGATTGCCATCGTCGCAGTCCGAGTCATTCAGGCACTCGAAATACTTACAAAGGCCTTGAATGCAGATTGAATCAACCAGACACTGCTCATCACCGTTACAGCACTGATATGTGCCATCGATGCAGGACAGTGAATCGTATACTGAAAACTCATCACACTCCAAACCGAAAGACACATCGTCAGGGCTACAGGTTGCAGCACAATCGTATGTATCGCAACAATCATTAGCAAACATGTTATAGCCATGTACGCACTGATCAGTATTGCTCTTGTAAATGTCGTAAGTGCACGAATTATCATCATCACAAAGCAAACAAACTTCTGATGTAACATCATGCTCACAACCACCATTTACGCAAGTGTCAGTGCTACACGGATCCATATCATCACACTCATAGTCTGCTTCACACTCTGGTTGCGGTCCATAATTGCACTGCGAATTCTCACAACCATACAAACATATCAGCTGTGAATTTCCGGTTTCACACTTCCCCATATCACAAGAGAAGCCAGTACATTCAAGATTCGAGCCTTCACACACGCAATAGGAATCACCGCAATCAGTGTCATAAGCGCACTCGTTGCAACCACTTGCACCGCAACCAAAGTCACAGTATTTAGAAGTCACGTTCTGCACGCAAGAGTTATTCACACACGATCCGTTTGACCCACTACAGGTCCAGTGATCATTTTCACATCCACAACCACCGCCCGTACCACATTCACTGTCATCATTACAGCAACCATCGATTGAATGCTTGACACATGAACCTTCCACACATTGGTCGGAAGTGCAAACATCATCATCCTCACAGTCAGTATCCGAAGAACACTCCAGACACTCATTGCTCAGACAATCACCGGTGCAGGCATACGTCTTCACGTAACCTTCACAAAGACTATCTTCACAACTACCAGTTGCCATATAAACAACCAGCATATTGTCGGTAGTGCAATAGCTGCCAGCTGTCTCCACACAAATCGAGTCATCATTACAGCTCGACTCAGGCAAACAGCCTCCGTTCATGCAACCAGTTTCACACTCACTGACGTTCAAGCTTGAAGCCATACAGACTCCTTCAACACAAGAACCTGTAATATTCATCTGCCACTCGCCAAACTCATCGCAAGCAGTGTTTTCCAGATAACTACAATCGGTATCTGAATAACAGTCCACGTTCGAAACGTCTGAATCAGTGAGCTCCGGTACATCAATGTCGTTTTCCACTGGACCATTGTCCGGCTGGACAACTACGTCACCACAGATCTCTCCCGGCAAGCACTCAGGCTGAGGCTCTCCAACGCAAGTTCCCTTAACACAAAACTTGTGATCCGGGAAACAATCCGAATGCTCACTGCACTCGATCGTAACACCAGCGTCTTCTTGAATGTTGGTATCAGAAAAACCAGGCTGAGGACCTCCTTCGTCACCACAGCCGATCGAGAAAACCGCGAACAAAACAAACATGATTGCATAACCCAAATTCTTCATCTTTTCCTCCTTGGAAAAATTGAAATTAATTGTCAAAATTCAAAATCCACAATAAGACAAAAACAACAACCTTTTATCTTCATGTGAATCCTCAATTTTCAGCTTATTTTAATATAGTATTATAGCAAATTTTATGGATTTTGTCAACCCTAATTCGTAGAGACAATTCATGAATTGTCTCTACGCAACAAAATTTGCTAATTTTACAAAAGAAAAGAGCGCAATGTTCATTGAACATGCGCTCTCTTATGTTTGATTTACTCAGGCACCGTACATGAGTGCCCCTTGTCCTGGATGTAATCACCCAGAATCCCCAGGTGTCCATCGACACTACAAGTGTCGGGATACCAGTCCATGGACAGCCAGTGCAAGGCTGCGTCGACTGCGGCGTTTCCAGTATGTACGCCTACAGTCATGTCTGCATAGAACATCTTGTAACCATTTTCAGCCAGAACCAGATCCCAGATCACCGTGGTGCCGAAGCATCCGTCAGTGATGGCCAAGTCCCTTCCAGGCTTCCAGGCATCTGGATCATACGGAGTAGACTCACTCCAGGCAATCTGACCAAACAGTCCAACAAACGAACCTCCGGAGTAGCAGTACTGAACGTACCGCAGTCCATCGTCCGTCGGCTCGGGCGTAGGTTCCGGCAAGCACACACCATCTGCACAACCATAGAGACACTCTTCGACAAGCACCTCAATAGCAACACATTCTCCACCAAGATCGCAAAGACCTCTCTGAGCAATTCGGCTACCGAAGGTGGAGCAATACGCCCCAACATCTGAATCCATGTAAGCACAGTCTGCATCCACCGAACACTCAGCCGGCGTCGGCTCAGGCTCTGCCGTCGTGTACTCCTCACAGACGTGTTTGCTCATGTCGCAAAACAGATCCATGTTGTCGTACCTCTGACAAGTGTCCGTGTCCGGCACCTTAGTCGTGCTGGAACTGGAAGTCCCGTCTTCGTTCTCCATTTCCACCGTCATCATCTCCGCATCACAAGCCGTGACGCAAATCATAACCGTGAATCCGGCCACTTCGGTCACTTCCATGTCCACCGTGCAGAGCTGTCGCTCTCCACAGTCGTCGTTGGTAACACACACAGTAAGATCGTACCCAAGCTCCTTGACTACCTGGGTTCCATCGGGATACCCGATGACTTCAGTCGTCTCGTCACCACAGGCCCCAACAAGCGCGGCCATACACAGAATACACAACACAGAAATAAGCTTCTTCATCAGACTCCTCCTTAAAGAAATTAATTATCCTTCTTTGTCAAAACAACAATAGTTTCCGCTCTCTCAATACTCAACAACATAACGATTTATTTCATCAGTGAACTTTCAGTTCAACTGGTTGTTAAATACTCAGATAAGCGGGAGTGCAAGTACATTGACTGCACTCCCGGTTGAATGTTTACTTGTAAATGATGGTGTTGGTCCTGTCGAACGCACCACATTCATCGGCAATCCAGAAGCCACCTGCGGTAGCGACTCCAGTTACACCGATGATGATGAACGTACATCCAATCGGATGTCGTGCACACCAACTTCGCTTCTCTATCTCAGGCGGATTCATGAGGCGAATAGGCACTTCACCACGAATTCCAATCTCTCCATCAATGGTCATCTCGTCAGGAACGTACAGTTCATTCGAGTTGACGTTGACGTTAAAACTTCCGCCCGTGATCTTGTTCCCCTTTAGAAACGCCTTGCGAACCTTTGCTCTGATCGCAGCCTCGGCCTCGTCTCCAGCTTCATCAGCAGGAGTGGCTTCTTCGGCTTCAGGCTCTTCAGCTTCGGGCTCTTCGGCTTCAGGCTCTTCGGCTTCAGGCTCTTCGGCTTCAGGCTCTTCGGCTTCAGGCTCCTCGGCTTCCAGCTCTTCAGCTTCAAGCTCTTCAACCGCAGAGACAGGCTGAGCAAGTGCAGAAGCACTTACCATAGCTAGACAAAAAACAGCAATCAACAGAATAAACTTCCTCATGTCATCCTCCAAAGAGTTTGTTTGTTTGTAAACATCGTATAGACACCTTGTCTAGCTTGAAGAGTTGAGATCATTCAACTATTCAAGTTAGAGGGGAAACAGAAACGTTCTGTTTCCCCTGTGTTTTACTTCGCGACGTTCGTATTCACGTTGATGTTCCAGGTCCCCCCGGAGATTTCGTTATCCTCCATCAGGGCCTTCTTTACTGCATCTGCAGCGTCAGAATCTGAACCACCACCTGAACTACTCCCGTTCACCGTGTTGGTGTTGTGATTCTCGAAATGAGGAACACCACCAGACACACGAACCTTCTTCTTGTCCCTCTTGACCTTCTTGGCCTTCTTAGCTTTGGCCTTCTTAGCTTTGGCCTTCTCAGCTTTAGCCTTCTCAGCTTTAGCCTTCTCAGCGGCAGCCTTCTCAGCCAGTGCCTTGAGCGTATTACATGTACAATCCTTGCCGGTGTAGACACCGTCGCCATCGCAATCCTCTTCAGGATTACCGCAACCGTCACCATTCAGATCCCAACAACTCACACCAGGTCGACCGTCATAACCAATGTCGCCGTCCTCGCCATCGAATCCAGGAGAACCAACTTCACCCTGCAGACCAGGCAGACCAGCAACTCCGGGATCTCCCTTATCACCCTTCGGACCAACCTTTCCAGCAGGACCGGCCAGACCAACGTCACCCTTCGGACCAACAGGACCGGCAGGACCAACATCACCCTTAACTCCAGGCTCTCCCTTCGTCGCGGTGATTGACTCCTTCAGCTCGGTGTCTCGAGCCTTACTACCAGAGTCGACAGTGTTAAGAAAGAAGGCAATCGCCAAAAAAGCGAGTGCTACCATAACAAACGAGATCACTACATTCTTCGGCCTCATCCTAGATACCTCCTTAAAGAGTAAAAGATCATTGTCAAAACTTACGATTCTATCAACGAAAACATATTCGTTAACAAAATCATTAGTTTTCAAGCTGAAATTATTCAATTTACATAACGTGGTATTATATCACACCTAAAATAATTTGTCAAGTGCTTTTGCTACAATTTCAAATCTATAAATGTTAACATAAGCACAACTCATTGTCAACAAGTAACATTTAACCTAATTTTACTAAAGAAAAGAGCGCAACGTTCGTTGAACGTGCGCTCTTATGTAAACATTTAGCCCAGATTGCTTCCCACGACGAGAAGAATGCCCAAGGCTGCGGCGATCACCAGTGGTACCCAGGCGGGAATGTCCAGCATCCCCTTCTTGACCTCGGCCACCTTTTCGTCCAGCTTCGCCTCCTTTTCATCCAGCTTCGCCTGACGTGTCTGCAGCTTGTCGTCCTCTGCGACGAGTTCGGCATTGCGTTGCATCAACGCAGCGTCGACCTCACCATCCAGAACCTCAGCTTCCGCCTGTTTGCCACCTTCTCCATCGGTGAAGAAAGGATCATCCAGACCACCAGCGTCACCAGCATCACCAGCATCGGCTCCGTCACCGGCATCACCAGCATCGGCTCCGTCACCAGCATCACCAGCATCGGCTCC